>JBCCLN010000038.1:0-22687 GCA_039026865.1 Bacteroidota bacterium
GCCAACCTGCGGGGCAAGACATCGAGATCTTCGACCAGGAAAAGCTGCTGGCCGAAGATGACGAAACGGCTATCAAGGTGATAAGGGATGACCAAGAGATAGATTGGATCAATGCAGTCAAGATAGACGACACGGGCAAGGCCATCGTGAAGGTGAAGCTACGCAAGAAAAGTGATGAAGACTACAAGAAGCAGCAAGAAGCCCTCAAAGACGACAAGCAAGCCAGGCTCTTCCTCAAAGTGACCTGCCGAGGTGATGACAGGAAGCATAAGAAAGTGTTCTTGAAGCCGATTGAGGAGGATCAATATATTCATCCAATCGCCTTCGAGCACATGATGTTGATTACGGGGAGATACAACCCCGATCACGGAGACTTCCACGATCCGATTGTTAACCCACAAGTGAGAGGGTGGTATAATAAAGGCTCAAAATTTAATAAAGATTCAACAATAGGAGGTTGGAATCCTTATGCATCTATGAGAATTCATAAGAATAAATCCGACAATCTTATTAAAGAAATTCGAATTTATGGAAAACCACAAAGAGCAACGGGAGGTCATACAGGTTTAGATATTTATGCTCCGGTAGGCACACCCATTCATGCCTGTGTGGATGGCAAAATTAGTTATCATAAAATGTTTGGTGCGAAAGCAGGTTTTTTAACGCAACTGGTGGGGAAATATAAGGGTAAAACTTACACCTTTCAATACCTCCATTTGATGCAGGTTGAAACAAATAAATTTCGATTTTTTAATAATTAGTGTCTGTAAGAAAACAGTATCTTTTGAAAGAAAACGATGTTTTTAGCGCATAGAGCGTTTTTTTGAGATTTTGATATGCAAATAGCCATTGAATCTCTTTGAGAGATTTTAACAATAAAGCAATAAATCACTGGTTCACTTTTGATTCATCTAAAATTCAGATAAATTTCTAAAAATTGAAAAATAGATTCCAAAGTATAAAATGGATTCAATTCATTCTTTTGTTAAAAAATAAGCTGTAGGTGGCTCCATTAAACAATGCATGAAAGTCAAAAAAGGATGTGACTTTCAAAAGATGCAGAAACGCTTTACAGGTAAGAAAAAAGTTCCATTTTTCTTATGGACTCTTTCAAGCGTATTTTCGATTATTTCCAATCCCCAAAGAGCCAATTTCCTGAAGTTTTTTCGTCAGAAGATAGAAAGAAATCTTCAAAGGCTTTGACTAATTCACCCTTGCTGATTTTTTTATCTCCATTCAGGTCAAGCATATCAAAAGCTTTTTTTGCAGTAGCTGTGTACATGCCATAGGCTTTAAACATATCTAGATATTCCTTTTCACTAATATATCCATCATCGTCTTGGTCAAAGAGTGAAAATACATAGGTAGAAACTAGACTCACATAATCATTTGGTTTAGACAGCACCTCCTTCTCAAAAAAACTAGTCCACTCTTCCTTCCTAATAACCATCGTTTCTTTATTGAGTGTCTTCAATATTTGTACAAATAAAGAATGAGTTTTTAGGCTCAAGTTTAGACGCTCTGTGGCATTTTTTTCTAATTTTCGAATGTCGCATATGGCTTCACTTACCAACTCAAAGTCCTCAGATTCCAAAATACCATTACCGTTATGATCCAAAACATCAAAAAAATGATCAATTTTACTTCTTTGAATTTCTGTCATTCTTTAAATAATTTAAAACTGAAAATTACTGCTTGAATCCAAGATCATCAAACATGATTGCTAAAGGAGGTTATTTTGGTGATCCATTGATTAATTCCTTGATTGCAACGACGTACCCTTCTAGTCCCATTCCATTAATTGACCCTGCACACACCTCTTTAACGTAGCTAATCTGCCGAAAGTCTTCACGCGTAGAGAGATTTGAAATATGAACCTCATAAACTGGTGTTTCTATCGCTGCAATGGCATCTCTTAGAGCTATGCTCGTATGGGTAAAAGCCCCTGGATTAAAAACGATTCCTTTATAACTAAAACCTACTTCATGAAGCTTATCTATTAGCCTACCTTCATGGTTGGATTGGTAATATTCCAGATAATGTTCTTTGAATTTATTTTCTAACTGCTCAAAAAAATGATCAAATGTCTCTGAACCGTAGATTTCGGGCTCTCGTTTTCCAAGCAGATTCAAGTTTGGACCATTAAGGATCAAAATCTTCAAAATCGTTTAGATTGACGGTAAATTTGAAAATTACTACTTTAAAATGAACAGAATAATTCAAAAGCAAATCTATACCAACAGCCATAAAAATTGGTTTGAAGAAGCAGTCTATTACATGTTCGCGATTGAGAATCAAAACTATAGTAGATACAAAAGATATGTCCGTTAATTAATTGTTCCTTATTTCAAAATATCAAATCAAATAACTTGTCCTGGAACAATTACATTAAATCATTCAAAGATTACCTTAAACTAGAACGTTCACTGGCCATAAACTCGATTGATGCTTATCTTTCGGATATTTCAAAGCTGCGGCAGTTTTTTGAAATTAAAGGAAGTGACATAACTCCTACCAAGGTTTCTCAACAAGATCTCATTGATTTCCTTGAATTTATTACTGAACTGGGAATGTCTGCTTATACTCAGGCCCGTATGGTTTCTGGGCTAAAAGCTTTTTTTAAGTTTTTACTTTACGAAGAAGTTATCACAAAGGATCCTTCTGCCCTAATAGAAGCGCCTAGGTTGGGTAGAAAATTACCGGACACATTAGACCTTCCTGAAATAGACCAGCTTTTCGCGGCGATAGATTTATCAAAACCTGAAGGTCAACGCAATAGAGCCATGTTAGAAACACTTTATAGCTCTGGATTGAGGGTTTCAGAATTGATTGAACTAAAAATCAGTAATATTCATGAGGATATTGGCTTCCTTCGCATAATTGGGAAAGGCGATAAGGAACGACTTGTTCCAATAGGGAAATCTGCGCTTAAATACATTCGTATTTTTCGTGATCAGGTGAGAATTCATATTCAGGTGCAGAAAGGATACGAAGATCATTTATTTATTACAAAGCGAGGAAAATCTATCAGCCGCGTCATGGTCTTCATGATTATTAAAGAACTTACGACAAAGATTGGCTTGGAAAAAAACATTAGCCCGCATACATTTCGACATAGCTTTGCAACACATTTGATAGAAAGAGGCGCTGATCTGCGTGCTGTTCAGGAGATGCTTGGTCACGAATCCATCACAACTACCGAAATTTATACTCATCTGGACAAAGACTATTTAAAACAAGTTATCACGCACTATCATCCTCGCAGTTAATGTATCATCTTTTCAAATCTTTACTCTTTCTTTTAGAGCCTGAGAGCGCTCATAATGTTACCATCAAACTTTTAAGATTCGTCTTAAAGTTACCTTTCAGCAAAAAAATCATGCAGAAGCGGTTTCAAATAGACAGCCCCAAACTTGAAAAAGAAATCTTTGGATTAAAATTTAAAAATCCGATAGGGCTTGCGGCAGGATTTGATAAAAATGCAGAACTTATTGATGATTTTTCTCATCTAGGTTTTGGATTTATTGAAATTGGAACAATCACACCCCAAAGACAGCATGGAAACCCTCAGCCTAGACTGTTCCGACTTACTAAAGATCAAGCATTAATCAATCGGATGGGATTTAACAATGATGGAGTAGATGATGCAGTAGAGCGGTTGAAGAGAAGAAAATCTTCAATCATAGTAGGTGGAAATATCGGAAAAAACAAAGTTACACCTAATGAAAAAGCATTAGAAGATTACTTGATCTGTTTTCGGAAACTTTACGATCATGTCGATTATTTTGTAATTAACGTAAGCAGCCCAAACACACCAGGTTTGAGAGAGCTACAGGAAAAAAAACCGCTCACAAAACTTTTAGATAATCTGAATCAAGAAAACGAAAAAAATACATCCCCCAAACCGCTTTTGTTAAAGATAGCGCCGGATTTATCTCATCGTCAGCTGGATGATATCATTGCAATTGCAAAAGAAATCAACCTTGATGGCATGATTATTTCCAACACTACCACAGACAGGAAAAGGCTTGTTACATCAGAAAAAAAAATTAAGTCCATTGGTGAAGGTGGCTTAAGCGGCGCTCCTATCTTTTCTAAATCTACTGAGGTCTTAAAATACATCAGAAAAAGACTTCCACATGTTCCACTCATCGCCGTTGGCGGCATCTTGTCAGCCAAGGATGCAATTGACAAAATGAAAGCAGGTGCTGATTTAGTTCAGATATATACAGGTTTGGTATACAAAGGACCAGGATTAATCAAAAGAATTAACAAAGCAATAGTTAGCCATTCTTGAACAAGGCTGAAAACTCTACTATTTTTAATGTTGCGTATTTATGACAAAGAATAGCTACAAGCAGAATTCAAGGGAGAAACAAAAAAAACAAGTGAAATTGAACCCATTGGAAGATAGAAAATTTCATCTTTTTATAGGATTCACCTTGCTACTTGTATCAATTTTTCTGTTGATTTCCTTCATTTCCTATTTCAAACATGGGCCGGCAGATCAGAGTGTAGTAGAAGCTTATGCAAACACCAACGTGAAAGATGCGGGTCAGGAAGTTAAAAACGCATTCGGATTAATTGGGGCAGTGTCCGCGCATTATTTTATTTTCTTATGGTTTGGTGTTGCCGCTATACTCATCCCTCCTTTTTTGTTTATTCTAGCCTACCGAATCATCTGGCATAGATCCTTGCTTCCTATCACCCGAACATTCAACTTCACTGTTTTCTATCTTATCTGGAGTAGTATGGTGATGGGTTACATTCTGCTTACTCAAGAAGAATCCAACTTCTTGGGTTTCCTTAGCGGAGGGATAGGCTATGAATTGGCTGTCATTGCCCAAAGCTTGATGGGTTGGGGAACCGTTTTAATTTTAGTTTTTCTCTTTGTAGTGTTTAATATGTTTTTCTTTAACATTACTCAAATACCCGTGATCAGTGCTCTTGGAAAAAGTATGATTAAATCATTCGAAAACCTTGAATTCAAGCTTCCTAAAAAAACAGAAAAAACACCAGATATCTCTTCTGTATTGAAGCAGATCAGGCGCGAAGTAGAAGATGAAGATGCAAATAGGGATGAATCTGAGACCTGGGTAGTAAAGAAAATTCCGCCTAAGCAAGACATCAGAAAAACAGCCCCTAAAGCAGATCCGGAATTTACTATCAACCTTCCGGCATTGAACGAAGATTCCAAACCACTTCCCCAAGAGAGAGAAGAAAAAATAGTAGCACCTGATGAGGAATCAGCCGAAGAGTTAGTTCTTTCCCCTAAAACGGAAACACCTTTAGAAAAAAGAAATGAACAATTGGAAGACCTTTCTTTCGAAGTAGAGCAAAAGGAATTTGAGGAAGAGGTAACAGAGGAGGTAATAAACTACGATCCTACCCTAGATCTTCCACGCTACAGATTCCCTACCCCCTCCCTTCTCCAAGAGTATCCAGACAAAGATGTACAAGTTTCAAAGCATGAACTGGAGGCCAATAAAGACCGAATTATTGAAACGCTGGTCAACTTTAAAATTGGGATATCGAGTATCAAAGCCACCATAGGCCCCACAGTGACTCTTTATGAGATTATACCAGAAGCAGGAATAAAAATTTCTAAGATCAAGAACCTGGAAGATGATATCGCCTTAAATCTTGCTGCTTTAGGCATTAGAATTATTGCACCTATTCCTGGAAAAGGAACGATTGGTATAGAAGTTCCGAATAAGAATCGCGAAATGGTAGATATCCGATCGGTGATTACTACCAGTAAATTCATGGAAAGTAAAATGGAATTACCCGTTGTTCTGGGTAAAACTATTTCTAATGAAGTGTTCGTGACCGACCTGGCGAAAATGCCTCACCTTCTGATGGCTGGCGCCACCGGCCAAGGTAAATCTGTAGGATTAAACATTATGCTCACCTCCCTGCTCTACAAAAAACACCCTTCTCAACTTAAGCTGGTATTGGTAGATCCCAAGAAAGTAGAATTAACGCTTTTCAACAAAATTGAAAAGCATTTTTTGGCGAAACTTCCCGATAGCGAAGAGGCCATTATCACAGATACTTCAAGAGTAGTAATTACACTCAATTCTCTGTGTATTGAAATGGATCACCGCTACAACCTTCTAAAAAGTGCGGCTTGCAGGAACCTTAAAGAGTACAATCAAAAATTTAAGGCAAGAAAATTAAACCCCAATAAAGGTCATCGGTTCCTTCCCTATATCGTCCTCGTGATTGATGAGCTTGCAGACTTGATGATGACCGCAGGAAAGGAAATAGAAACCCCTATTGCCAGACTCGCGCAACTTGCAAGGGCCATTGGTATTCATTTGATTGTCGCAACGCAAAGACCTTCCGTCAACGTAATTACTGGAATTATAAAAGCCAACTTTCCAGCAAGATTGTCGTTTCGCGTTACTTCCAAAATTGATTCCAGAACAATTTTAGATGCGGGTGGTGCGGATCAGCTTATTGGGATGGGCGACATGCTCTTATCCACTGGATCAGAAATGACACGCTTGCAATGTGCATTTGTAGATACTCCGGAGGTAGAAAGAATCTGTGATTTTATCGGTGAACAAAGAGGTTACGACGATGCCTACCTCCTACCAGAGTATGCGGGTGAAGAAGAGTCTGGGATAGGTGAAGTGGATTTAGCAGACCGAGACCATCTTTTTGCAGACGCAGCAAGACTTATTGTCATACATCAACAAGGAAGCACTTCATTGATCCAAAGAAAAATGAAATTGGGCTATAATAGAGCAGGCCGTCTTATCGATCAGTTAGAGGTGGCCGGAATTGTAGGCCCATTCGAAGGCAGCAAAGCCAGGGAAGTACTTATCCAGGACGAACACAGTTTGGAACAGTTATTGACTGAAATTGAACTAAAATATTAAGGACTCCGATTATGAGAAAATCAATTATCTCTTCAATTACTTTTATTTTAATCACTTCTCTTTATGCGCATGCTCAGTATGATCCATCGGCCCTTAAAATACTTGAAGCCATGAGCAATAAGTATAAAAAGGTAGAAGCATTTAAAGCCACTTTTTCTCAGGAGTTAAGGAATGAAAGCGCCGGTATTAATGAAACCATCTCAGGACAAATCGCAGTGAAGGATAATATGTACGTTTTAGATGTCGCTGATCAACGAATCTTCAATGACGGAAAGGATATTTATACCTACAATCCAGAAATCAGTGAAGTTACTGTAAGTAGCTTTGATCCAGAGGAATCCGAAATTACCTTAAATAATATCTATGATTTGTACAAGAATGACTTTAAATATGTGCTCACTTCAACAGAGAAGAATGGTGATCAAATTATAGACCTTGATCCTGAAAGCAGAGATCGAAGCTATTTCAAAATACGCATGATAATCAATGCAAAAGACGAACTGAAATCATTTACCGTGTTTGAAAGAACGGGCAATAACTATTTATATACGATCAAATCTTTTCAATCGGCAACCTTGCCAGATAGCTACTTTACTTTTGATGTTTCAAAGTATCCTGACGTGGAGGTTATTGACTTTCGGTAGCTTCAATTCAAATAAAAACGTACTTTTGTACTACCCGGAACACTCCGGCTTTTTTATTTATATTATTTAATGAATATTTTCGTAGCTAAGCTTAACTATGCAACTTCAGAAGATGCATTGCGTCAAGCATTTGAAGAATTTGGAACTGTAGATTCCGCGAAGGTTATCATAGACAGAGAGACCAATCGATCTAAAGGATTTGGTTTCGTCGAAATGCCGGATGATAATGAAGCACGCGAGGCTATTTCCAGCCTTAACGACTCAGAATTAGATGGTAGAACCATCGTTGTTAAAAAAGCTAACCCAAAAGGAGGAAGCTCTAACCGTAGGTATTAAGGTTTTTAAACAATAAATAGTTGCTCGTGCAGAACTTTTCTGCACGAGCTTTGTTCTAAGTAGTCTTAATAAAAAATTAAAATCTTATTGATTTGGCAAGACCTGCAACAACACCAGTAAAACTGAAAGACGGATATTATATAGAATTACGTCATAAAGGTGAAAGAAAGGGAATTAAGCTTAGAAGCGATACCATTCCTGAACTTCATCAGTCAATCAAAAAGTACGAAAAACTTTATGATGTTCACTTCTACGGAGAAGTGAAGAAAGGAAAGGTCATAAATGAAAGACTTCCGGAGCTAGAATAAAAAATACCATCTTTACAGATTTACAATAGATCATTTATTTTAAGGAGACATAAGTTATCTAAGTTAGGAAATCGAACCGAAAATCTGCACGATAGGTGAATCTTAAGTGTCAAGGAGATTTGGTTAGTGCTTTCTATATTCATTTCATACTATCTTTAATTATCCAAAAAGTTTGAAGTGTCATTTCAATTTTAAGATTGGCCTAACAAATAGTGGATCGAAAGGAATTAATAGCACAAATTAAGAGTAAGGAATCCTTCCTATGTATCGGACTCGATACAGACATTAATCGCATTCCAAAGCATTTGTTAAAAGAAAAACACCCGGTTTTTGAATTTAATAAGCAAATCATTGATGCCACCCACCACCTTGCAGTGGCATATAAGCCTAACGTTGCTTTTTACGAAGCGTTAGGAGTGAAAGGGTGGGAGTCTCTTCAAAAAACCATTGAATACATTCCTGGTGATGTGTTTACCATTGCAGATGCAAAAAGGGGAGATATTGGAAATACTTCTAAAATGTATGCCCGGGCTTTTTTTGAGCAAATGGATTTTGATTCCATTACAGTCGCTCCTTACATGGGATCAGACTCCGTTAAGCCATTCTTGGATTTCGAAAATAAATGGGTGATTGTGCTGGCCGCCACTAGTAATCCGGGTGGCCTTGATTTTCAATACGATGAAATAAAAGGAGAAAAATTGTATGAAAAAGTGATTCGTAAAAGTATGGATTGGGGCTCTACAAACAATCTCATGTATGTAGTAGGAGCTACACGGCCTGAAACCCTTAAAAAAATCAGACAAATCATACCTGATCATTTCCTATTAATTCCCGGCATTGGAGCGCAAGGAGGTGATTTAAAGACTGTTTGTGAAAGTGGACTGAATAAAGATGGTGGCCTAATCATTAACTCCTCACGTGGAATCATTTATGTGGATCACTCCAAAGACTTTTCCAATGAAGCGGCTCGACAAGCTGAAAAAATCCAGTTAAAAATGTCTGAGATGCTTCAAAAGTTGGCTTGACCTGGAACTACATAAATAGCTATGCTATGTTCATCCTGGATCGAGCATCTAACTGATATTCATCCAATCTAGGAAAGTGATTGAAGGGAACTCGTTACACGAACGTTATTCCGTATTCCTGAGCAAGCTTGGTAGTTACTTCTTTTGTAGGATTTGCACTTTGAGTATTCATTTTATCAAAAAAGGTTTCAAAGTTTTTACCAGGGATCACATAATTGAGCACTTTTGCAGTTTTCTCACCAATTATACTTATCCCGTGTTTGATGCCTCTAGGAAGATAAATTATATCACCAACCTTACCGATAAAGGTGTCATCTCCCAGCACTAATTCTACTTCTCCTTCTAAAACGTGGAATATCTCGTCTTCAAATTTATGAATATGTACTGGAACACTACTACCTTTTGGCATGACGCCCTCTACTAGGTAGATATCTCCATCTGTCTCTTTTGAACTTAGCTTGACTTGTCTTGAACCTCCAAGCAGAGATTGAGACGTATTCTTTAGTGATGTGATCTTCGGCTTTCTCATCGTGTTTTATTCATATTCCTGTGCTACTAAGGTAGATTGTAGCTCTCATAAAAGTAAATGGTTATGGTTGATCGTAACTTCCCAATAACTAATTGATCTGTTACTACTCCTTTCACATTATAACAGCTAAATTCCGTTAAGCTAGATCGCTTAGTAAGATTTTCAGCATTAAAAATGCACTTTATAGGACCAGATCGGAAAAAAACATGATATAACTGGTTCTTTATCCATATTTATTCATCACAAAATAAATGATATGATCATTAGCTAATTCTAGATGAAAAAATACATTGGATGCTGCGCCATTCATCAATTATCTCACTCAACGAGATCACCTATCACTCGATTGGCTGTCAGCCTTTATATTTCAAAAAGACTGATAAAATCCACTACAAACGTCTTGTGAAAACAACCGGATTTGGAACTGTGCATGGTACGAAAGCCTTTGAAAAAACTTTAAGGAAATAATTATAGATACATTGGCAAATTACTAAAGAAAAGCAACGACTGTCTGATAATTCTCTGGAAGTAAGTTTTTTAAAACGGGCCAACTAATTTGCTATACCATCTCTAGCAAAAAAGTATTTGAACTTACAGAACTAACATATAAGACATTTGTGATTGTCTTGTGCTTGTTTAATTATTAAGAGCCCCCAGTCGGATTCGAACCAACGACCTACTGATTACAAGTCAGTTGCTCTGGCCAGCTGAGCTATGGAGGCTTATCTTTCTTGCTTCACCTCTCTTTTGAGGTGCACACTCCAAATCAGTTGCTCTGGTCAAAACACAAATCAGAACAGGATCATGGAAATATCTAAAGAAAATGTAAAAATAGCTGTCTAGCACTATTTTACAAACCATTTATTCTTTTATGAAGAAATTGTTGTCAATTGAGTTTTAAGTTCAAGGAGTTCTTTTTCTGCAGCTTTAATCTTATTCTGCATGTCTGCTTTCAACTTATCTGCAGCTACAGAATTAGCAAAAAACTCCATGTTTGTGTTCCAGGTAGAAATATCATTTTCTAAGGTAGAAATCTTACGCTTTATAGAGTTTTCCTTACGTTGTATTTTTTGATTTCCTCCGGGAATATTTTTAAGTCTTCCGAATTCTATATGTCTTCTTAAGTCTGATCTATCCTGCTCATCAAGTACCTCAAGAGACAGAACTTTTCCCACAACTTCTTCAAAGCGTTTACTTATTTTTTTTATAGCGCTCTTGGGTACAAAACCAACGGAAGTATAGTTATCAACCATATCATAAACATCATCTAACACGATCGTATCCTGGATGGTCAGCGCCTCGATTTGATCACAGATTTGTAATTTAAGTGTCAAATTTTCATCGTATGCTCTGAACTTTTCTTTGTTTTGCTCCCTTCTTTTATTAAAAAAATGGTCGCAAGCGACTTTAAACTTATCGTAGGTTTCTTTTCTGGTTTTTTCAGGCACAGGACCAATTTCCTTCCATTTTAATTGTAATTTTTTCAGTTTCTGAGCTGTGGAGTCCCACTCTGTGCTTTCTTGGAGTTCTTCTGCTTTTTGAATAAGCTCTTGCTTTTTGAGAAGATTTTCCTCTCTCTTTCCTTCTAGTTCTTTAAAAAACTGATTTTTAAGGGAAAAGAATTTTTTAAATGAATTCCAAAAAGCCTTGTTTACTGCTTTGGCATTCTCTTTCGGAATACCTCCGATCATTTCCCATCTTTTTTGTAATTCCAAGATTTCTTTTGTCTTAGCGTTCCATTCTGTAATCCGATCTGAATTAAATTCTAGGAAACTTTCTACTTCTTTAATCAGCGCCTCTTTCTTTACCTGGTTAGCTTCAAACTGGACTTTTAGCCCTTCAAAATATTCTTTTCGCTTAGCGTACACTGCATCAGAGGCAGCTTTAAATCTTTGCCATAAAGGCTCTTGGTTTTCTTTAGGGACTGGACCTATATGTTTGTACTCCTCATGAAGTTCATTAAGCTGAGCAATTGCAATTTTTAAATCCTCTATTCTGGATAAAGCCTCCGCCTTCTCACAGAGATCTAATTTGAGTCCCATATTTTTCTTGCGATCAAGATCTTTTAGTTCAAAATAGATACTTCTATGATCATAATACCTGTCTAGCAAAGCATTGTAACTTGCCCATAAAGTTTTGTTTTGAGTCCCTGGAACTGGCCCGATTTTTTTCCATTCTGTTTGTAGCTCTCGAACAGAATTGATACTCTGATTCGATTCCTCTCCATCAACGATTGTCCGAAGCTGCTCTAATAGCCGCTCTTTTTTCTTTAAGTTATCGTCTCTTAGGTTTTGAAGATCTTTGTAATGTTTGTTTCTTTTTGATTTTAATTGTCCATGCAGTACTATAAATTCTTTCTCTAATTCATCTCCATGAAATTCAAATGCATCCGCTTCATTTCCTTCCGAAACAAAACGTGAAAGGGCCTCATTTTTCCTCGCTTGGTAAAGCTCATCAAAACGGAGTTTAGTGGCTTTGAGCACACGGTCAAGCAAATGCATCTCATCTTCATTTTTCATTTCTCGCAGCTTGCTTAGGAGTTCCGCTTTTTCAGCATGACTGAAGTCTAACTGTTCTTCTTCTTCATTATGCAGTTCATCTGTATCATCACTTAAGGAGTCAACTTCTGTATTCTTTTCACTAGTAGTGTCAATTATTTTATTTGTGAATAGCTCTTCTTGGGTTTCAGGTACCCGGATAGGGGATTGTTCTGGAACAATTTCAGCTACTTTTTTCTTTCCTTTGGTAATTCCAATGAGTTCTTTCCTTAATTCAGTGGTTACCTCATTTTTCACATAGTCTTCTTTAGAACTTTCATCTTCAACTACAGGAGCCGTTTCTTCTTTATCCTTCTCCTCTTCTTTTTCAATAGCCTTTTCTGCATGTAATTCAGAGACCTTCTGAACTTCTTCAGGTGTTTCTTCCATATGTTCTTTAGAAACATCCTGTAACTTTCCAGCGTTATCCATTTCTCAGAATTAATTTATAATGTAAAGACACAAAACTAACCAAATACCCTAATTCATCCGTGGATCCTTTGGATAGTTGGACATAAGCCGGTACTTACCGCCTATAGTTTTTAGACACTCTTTCCACAGGTCTTGGTTGTCCCAATCAAAAATCATATTAGGAGTAGCCCCCTTTAATATAATCCATGATTTGGCTTTCATTTCGTCCATTAATTGATTGGGAGCCCAGCCGGAGTAGCCAATAAAGAAACGGATATCATTCGAGATGATCGACTTCGTATTCATCATCCTGAGTAATGAATCATAATCTCCACCCCAAAAAACACCATTTTTAACATGCCTGGAAGAAGTTGAAAGCTCAGAATCGCGATGAATGTAGTGCAGCGTATCTTGCTGAACAGGCCCTCCTAAGAATAAATCTGAGTCGTAGTTAACTTCATCTATCACATCAGCCAACTGAACGTACGCTAACTTATTAAGCACGAATCCAAACGTACCGCTTTCGCTGTGCTCGCATAGGTAAATTACCGTTCTATCAAAGTTTGGATCAGAAAGATAGGGTTCGGAGATGAGTAAATCACCATTCTCCGGCTCCACTAATTGATCCGCTGATAAAAAATCCATTTAATGTAAGGCTGGTCTTATTTCTAGGTTATCAATGATTACGCCCTCTTTTTCTTTCATTTCTTCTAATCTACCGTAAACCAGCTCTTCTTCGAAATAATTAAGCGCCATTCTAACAAAAATCTCCCCATGCTTTGCTTCTGATGCCCATAATCGATGATAAAATTGTTTTAGGTTTCCTTCCTGCAAAGCTAGGTACACTAGCTTAAAACGCTCTGCCCCTCTGGTTTCAACTAATGACGCTAACAATAGTCGGTCCATAAACCGCTCTTCCCTTCCGTCACGACACGTTTTTAATAATTGTTTAATATATACATCTTGCGGAATTTCATGGTTTAATTGTAGCCCTCGTTTTTCCATGATCTGGTATACATCTCTAAAATGCTCTAATTCTTCTACGGAGGTATTAATAAGCTCAGGGATTATTTCAGTTCTGTTAGGATACTTAGCAACCAAGCTCAATGCCATCGCAGAAGCTTTTCTTTCGCAATCGGCGTGGTCTTGAAGAAACGAATCAAAATCACCAATCACCGCCTCAACCCACTCCTTTTTTGATGGCTTTGCCAGGTCTATTCTAAACTTCATCTAATTTTGATTGTCAATTTTCTACAGGATCGCAAATTATCATTAAAGGTAAATCGAATTAGGAAACATGCGAGAAGACATAGCTTCAATAAGGAAAGAATATACACGAGCGTCATTAGATGAAAGTTCAGTATCAAAAGATCCAATGAAGCAGTTTGAAAAATGGTTTCAAGAAACTCTGGAGGTTAAGATTATCGAACCTACAGCTATGAGTCTAGCAACAGTCAACGAAAATGGACAACCATTTCAAAGAACTGTACTTTTGAAGACTTACAGTTCTGATGGGTTTGTTTTTTACACTAACTACTCAAGCAGGAAGGCTAAACATATCAGTAATAACGCAAAAGTATCGGTGCTATTTCCATGGTATACTTTAGAAAGACAAGTTATGATTACCGGAGAAGTAAACAAAGTATCTACTAAAGACTCGCTAGAATACTTTCTTTCACGACCTAGAGGAAGCCAGCTAGGAGCCTGGGTTTCCAGTCAAAGTGAAGTAATCTCTTCACGCAAAGTATTGGAGACAAAACTTGCCGAAATGGAGCATAAGTTCAAAGAAGGTAAGATACCCTTACCAGGTCACTGGGGAGGCTACCGGATAGTCCCCGATACCATAGAATTTTGGCAGGGCAGACCAAATAGACTACATGATCGCATCCTATATGAAAAGGAAGAGAGTTCCTGGAAGATCAGTAGACTCGCGCCGTAATGGTATCCCTCTATTTAGAAAGATATGCCTGGAAGCAGGAGTTATTTCCCAATTTTGATCCTCCTAACGATCTGGGTACTATCATAGTCTTGCCTGCTTTCAAAGAACCTGAAATTGAGCTTGCTTTGGAAGCCTTGAACCAGTGCTTAAAACCAGAAAAAGAAGTACTTATTTTGATTATTGTGAATGAATCAAAAAATGCTCCACTGGAAGTGATTAATATAAATAAGGAATGCCTGCGAACAATCCGATCTTTCGATGCTAAGTTCAATATTTTAACCTCATACCTTAAGCTTCCGGAGAAAAAAGCCGGTGTCGGTCTTGCCCGTAAAATTGGAATGGATGAGGCTGTTAGAATGTTTCGAAAAGCAGATCACGATGGGATTATTATCTGTTATGATGCTGATAGCAGATGCGATGAAAACTATCTGAAAGAAATAGAGAAAACATATCAAGATCATAACGTGCGCGCTGGAATCGTTTTCCATGAGCACCAGCTAAATAGAGAAAATCATGATGCTATCTTACAGTATGAACTCTATCTTAGATATTACATCGACGCACTTAGATTTTCTGGATTTCCACATGCTTATCAGACATTAGGATCATGCATTACAATAAGGTGTTCACAATATGAAAAAGTGGGAGGCATGAACACAAGGAAAGCAGGTGAAGACTTTTACTTCCTAAACAAAATTATTCCAGCTGGCGGATTTGTAGAAATCAATTCTACTACTGTAAGACCTTCAGACCGTATTTCAGATCGAGTGCCTTTTGGTACCGGAAAGGCAGTTAATGATATTCTTCATAGTGCAGAAATGTATGATGTATATCATCCTAATTCTTTTGAAGACTTAAAAATTTTCTTTGATCGAATAACCGGATTTTTTGAGTCCTGTGAATGGATTATACCAAAAACGATACAAGCTTTTTTAGGGGTGGACTGGAAGGAACAAATACTAGAATTGAAAAACAATGTAGCTTCTCAAAAAAGCTTCGAAAAACGATTTTTCCAGTGGTTTGATGCTTTTAAAGTGCTAAAGTTTGTTCATTTCTCCAGAGATAATTTTTATCAAAATGTAGAGCTAGAAGAAGCACTGAGCTGGTTAAGACAACACACTCTTCATCTTCCAGGATCGTTGGGATCTCAATTGATTCAATTGAGGTATTTCGATAGAAATTATAAAAAACCAATATTAGAGCACCTCTAAAAACTCAGTTCAAGAATTTGAGGTAGCGTTTTTTTTTGAGACAAGAATGTCAAAAACGGAGTTTGGCAGCGTTAAATAAGTATTTTGATAACGAAGTATCAGGAAAAAAGATCATCTCAAAAATTGAAAGTGGGTTTTTAGAGGTGCCCATTAGATCAAATCAAATAAATTCTTCACCCCAAGCGAATGCTTCACTTTGAAACCTTCCGCATAATTGACTCCTATTTTTTGTCCCCAAACTATGGCCCTTGCTTCTAACATATCTACAAACCTCTTGGAACTAATATAAGTTTCTGGCTCTTCACTATTCGAATCAAAAAATTGTGATTTAAACGCCCGAATCGCCTCTCTCTTTTTCTCTATAACAGAAGAGATATCGACCAACAAATCTGGTTCCCAAGAAATACTTTGAATACAGAAATACAACTTTTCGGGACGATAAGCTTCTTGTGATTTACCTCCCCAATTTGTTTTGATTTCTTTTAATCCAGAGAGAAAAAAAGAAGTTTCCACTAACTGTGATCCCCTGGTGTGGTCTGGATGACGATCATAGATAGCGTTAGTAATTACTATTTTAGGTTGAAACCTTCTAAGTTGCTCAATTACTTTGAGCTGGCTAATTTTAGTGTTCTCAAAGAAACCATCGGGAAGTCTAAGGTTTTCTCTAGCATCTAAGCCAAGTATCTCACCTGCTTTTTTTGCTTCTTGTGCTCTAATCTCAGGGGTACCTCTTGTTCCTAATTCACCTTGTGTCAAATCAATGATTCCAATTTTACATCCTTTTTCTTTATGAATGAGTAAAGTCCCGCCAAAAGATAATTCTACATCATCAGGATGTGCGGTAATTCCTAGTATATCAAGCTTCATGAAGGTAATTATGGGGTTTATATTGATGAGAGGGCGTACCTTTCATAAAATAATGGTTTTACGTCGAAGTAAATTCCTTAATTTATAAGTTATTTTCAAAACCTAAAGTAAATAAGCTATGCAAAAACACCACAGATTAATCAGAGGTATGTTCTTGTTGCTGACGATTGGATTTTTTTCTGATAACGTAATAGCACAAGACGGCGATCTGAAACCTGTAACCAACAAGTATGCAATAAAGAATGCGACTATCGTTCAAGCGCCAGGTCAGATCATTGAAAATGGCGCTCTATTAATTGAAAATGGACTTATTAAATCAGTAGGTGCGAATATTTCAATACCCTCAGATGCTTGGGTAATTAATGCGGACTCAATGTTTGTCTATGCGGGGTTCATCAGCGGTTTATCAAACATAGGTGTGGAAAAGCCAAAAGAGGAACGAAAAGATTTAGATGAGAAACTTACCGGGAACCCTCCAAATGATTATGCCGGGATAACGCCAGAGCGTTCGGCGGCTGATATGTTGCAAGCAAATGAAAAAACTATTTCGAATTTTAGACAACTTGGTTTTACAGCATCTCACACAGTCGCCTATGAAGGGATGCTCCCTGGGACAGGAAGCATTATATTATTAAACGGTAGAAAAAGTGAAGAAATGCTTTACAAAGAAAATGTATCCATGTTTTCACAGTTCGATGCGGCCAAGGGTGTTTATCCTAATACAGTCATAGGAGTGATGGCAAAGTACCGCGATCTATATCGCAAGGCGAGTCAGGCACGAGACTATTCTACTAATTACGATACTAACCCTGCCGGAATGGAACGACCAGATGCTAACTCAACATTAAAAGCTTTGTACCCTGTGGTGAATAAACAAATACCCGTTATTTTCAAAGCAGAAAGTATCAAAGACATTATGAGAGTAAAAGCCTTGCAACAAGACCTTGATTTCACGCCAATATATGGAGAAGTAAAGCAGGGTTGGGATGCAATACCAACTTTCAAAGCATTAGGATCACCCATATTTCTTTCACTAGATTACCCAGAGTGGAAAGAGGAGGATAAAAAAGAAGACGAAAACAGCAAGAAAGAGGATGTAAAAGAACTTTCGCCTGAGGAGATAGAAGAAAAGGCATTAACAGCCCGCAAGATGGAGATGATAAAGAACTATTATACTCAGGCAGGGATAATGAGTTCCAGGGGAGTCCAATTTGGCTTTTCAACCATGGAAGTAAAATCCAAGAACTTCAAAACGACCCTATTGAGAGTCATTGAAAATGGTCTGTCTGAAGAGCAAGCACTTGCTGCACTCACCACCCAACCCGCCAGCATTTTAGGGCTTTCCAGTACAATGGGAACGATCGAGGCTGGGAAAATCGCCAACCTAATAGTTTCTGATACCGCCTATTTTAATGAAAAGGCAAGCGTACGATATGTATTCGTAGATGGAATAAAGTATACTTATGAAGCTAAGGAAAAGAAAAAGAAAAAAAGTAATGGAGAAGAGCCAATAAATGCAGACGGGGTTTGGAGCTATTCTACGGAAACACCCCAAGGCGAAGGAGAAGGAACAATAACTATCAATGGCTCCCCCGGGAATTATTCAGGAACTATGACATTGAGCTTTAACAATAGCACTAATGATATGGAAAACATTGAAGTAGATGGAAATACGGTTTCATTTTCCGTTAAGACAAACGTAGGAGAGGAAATCACCATTAACATAAGTATGACTATCGATGAAGAGACTTTTGAAGGAACGCTTTCTGTAGCAGAGTTTGGAAGCTTCCCTATGGAAGGATTTAAAGAACCTGAAAATTAAAGATTAGAAATGAAATATATTCAACTACTAACAGCACTTTTAATATCTGTAATTATAAGTAAGGCTCAGCAGAAAGGAAATGTACTCATAAAAAATGGAACCGTTCTGACAATAACCAATGGCATACTGGAAAAGACAGATGTTTTAGTTAGAGATGGAAAAATCTCTAAGATTGGCAAAGGGATAAAAACCCCTAGTGGGGTGAAAACAATCGATGCTTCGGGTATGTATGTCATGCCAGGAATCATTGATGCACATTCACACTTGGCATTAGATGCGATAAATGAAGCAACTAATCCAGTCACCGCTGAGGTTTGGGTTGGAGATGCCCTCGATCCGCTAGATATAGGGATATATCAAGCATTAGCAGGCGGTGTTACCACTGCTCATTCTATGCATGGGTCGGCCAATGCTATAGGAGGTCAATGTGAAACGGTGAAATTCAGATACGGCGAGTTAGATCCCGATAACTTACGTATGCAAGGCGCTCCACGTACCATCAAGTTTGCATTAGGTGAAAATCCTACAAGAGTTCATGGAACCGGAAATGGAGTACTGCCTCGCACTCGTATGGGGATTGAGCATATCATTAGAAGTTCATTTGCTCAAGCAAAAGAATACTCGGAAGCCTGGGAAGATTATAATAAGAATACAGATAGCAGAAACTTTAAAGGGAAAGCTCCCATATATGACTTACGTTTGGAGACTCTGGCGGACATTTTGAAAGGAGATATTATCATACAATGCCACTCCTATCGAGCAGACGAAATATATATGTTAATGCAAGTCTGTAAAGATTTCGGAGTTAATAAATTGGTTTTCCAACATGTGAATGAAGGCTTTAAGGTAGCCCCTGAGTTGGCAGAATTTGGCGCAAGCGCTTCTATTTTTTCCGATTGGTGGGCATACAAATTTGAAGTCTATTATAGCACTGCCTACAATGCAGCTATTTTAACTAAAAATGGAGTAATTACTTCTGTCAACTCTGATTCAGGAGAATTGATTAGACACTTATACCATGAAGCTGCTAAATCACAAAAGTATGGAGGTTTATCAGATAATGAAGCACTTTCATTAATCACCATTAATCCGGCCAAGCAGCTTGGCATAGAACATCGAGTAGGCTCTTTAGAAGAAGGAAAAGATGGAGATGTGGCGATATTCAAGAATCACCCTCTTTCTATTTATGCAATTCCAATGTTTACCATAGTTGACGGAGTCGTAAGATTCGATCGTGAGAATGATCCCGCGGATATGCGTATTTATCCAGACCCAGAAGAAAAAATTGATGTGACCATCTGGAAAGAAGAGGATCATGATAGATGTATGCAAAACACAGAATTTTTATTTAAGTAATAATCAAAAGTTACATTCTTGACACTAATATGAAAAACCTCAAATAACTTATAATTAGGAAAGAAACTTATGAGATCACTAAGCTTTTCAATGAAAATTAGATTGATTTCTGAGGATAAATTAAACATCTGCATCAATTCCAGCAAACATGGCAGAGATGGCAAGTAAACCAAGAGCAGAAAATGATTGCTGCACTCTTGAAATGAACATAAAGACGAAAAGGAAAAATTATACTAACTATTAGATAAATCTGTCCGCAGACGCAATTTATGCGAATTCCATGTTTACAGTTAAACTAAACGGGATATGGATGAAAAAATAAAATCTGTTAAATGGACGTAGAACTCACAATTAATATCACTTGAAAAGCTCAAATATGAAGAAAAATACACTAAAAATATTATTTGGCCTACTATGGATAATTCCGGTAGTTATTCAGGCCCAGATGCCTAAAGCCGAATCAGGATCTTTTGCATTGGTTAACGCTACAATAGAAACGATAACAAACGGTACAATCGAAAACGGGACGGTCCTAATTGCTGATGATGGTATGATTACTGAAGTTGGAACAACCGTAACTACACCATCAGAGGCCAAAACAATTGATTGTTCTGGTCTTACCATTTATCCTGGAATGATTGATGCAGGTACTCAAATAGGACTAGTAGAAGTAGGTTCTGATCCTCGCACACGAGATAATAATGAGATTGGCGAGGTAATTCCACACGTTCAAGCTTTGACGGCCGTTAATCCAAGTTCGGTTGTTATTCCGGTAACGAGGATAAGTGGAGTCACTACAGCTTTAACCATGCCCTCAGGAGGACTTTTCCCAGGTACAGCAGCTTTGATCGACCTTTATGGATATACCCCTGATCAAATGTACGCTGGTTTTAAAGGAATTGTCTTAAATTTTCCAGCAACTGGTCGTAGAGGCAGATGGGACAGAAGATCGGATGAGGATATCAAAAAAGCTGCTGAAAAAGATTTGAAACAATTGAATGACGTTTGGGATAAAGCCGTTCAATACTACAAAATTGATTCTGTTTCAGGAGCTAATAATCAACCATATTATCCTGAGATGAAAGCCCTACTTCCGATAGTAAGAGGAGAAATGAAGCTTTTGATCAATGTAAACGCTGCCAATGATATAAAATCTGCTTTAGAGTGGATCGAAGGAAAAGGAATTGATGTAATATTATGTGGAGTAATTGAAGGTTGGAGAGTAGCCGAAGAAATTGCAGATGCAGGTATTCCGGTTATTACAGGACCTGTATTAACGAACCCAACTAGATCTTATGATCGCTATGATCGACCTTATGCCAACGCCGGCTTGATGCAAAAAGCTGGAGTGAAAGTAGGCATCCGTACTAGTGAGATAGAGAATGTTCGAAATCTACCGTACCATGCCGGATTTGCAGCAGCTTATGGCATGGGGAAAGAAGAAGCCCTAAAAGCAATTACAATTACTCCTGCCGAAATTTTAGGAGTAGAAGGTAAGTACGGATCCATTGAAAAAGGGAAAATTGCTAATCTCTGTGTTACCAATGGTGATCTCTTTGAAACGAAAACCCAAGTGAAATATGTTTTTATTAAAGGACAGAATATACCTATGGTAAGCAGACACACACAACTTTATGAAGAATATCTCGATAGATCTCCTGGAGTGGAAAAGTAATAGTTAAATAGATTACGTATCAAAGAAAGTACTCTTAATTTTAGGTTTTAGTCTGAAAATAGAAAACGAATAGACTGGTGTTTTCTTTGCTAGTTTTAAATTATCTTCGATTAAATACTTATGGAAAATTTTCTTCCATCTCCGTAATTAAAGCTTTCATCATAGCCAAAACATAAGAAAAGCAGGAGAAAACTAAAACTTCCGGCTTTTCAGGTCTAGATAAAGAGTTGTTGAAACAGATGGTTCGGGTAGTGGAAGAGCTGAAGCTTATCCACATTATATTTAATGATCACCTGGTTTTTATCAAAGAAAGATTCGAAGCTGTTGACAAACGATTTGAGGGAATTAATAGATGGTTTGATCGACAGGATCGAAATATGAAGTGACTCATCGGATTTGCAATTGCCTTCCTTACCCTGGTTATGTCATTTTACAAGTTTATTATTTGATAACTGTTAGGAAAAATGGCTCATTGAGTTGAGCATAAAGATGCAAAGACGAATTTATACCTACCTCCGGATGAATCGGTCTGCCGATGCGGTTGGTATAGAATTAGTTACTATTTAGCTGCTTATATAAAATATTATTTTAAAAATGAATTTGATTATCATTATTATTGAAATAATAAACCAAGAAAATGATTTTCATAAAATAATATATTGTTCATTTTTAAGTAAATTAGATAATTTTAATAAAATCTAATTTCCAAATATTTGATAATCAATCTATTAAGTAGCTGAATAGTAACGAGAATTCCATGTATGCGATTGAAAACAAGATGATAAACATATAAAAATCAAGTAAAGTACGTTTTTTGTAGAAGGATGAAATATCCCTAATGAGCAAACACACAACTCTATGATAAATATCTGGAGTGATTCCAGGAGTTAAGAAATAGCATTAAACAAATCATGTCTCCAAAAAAGACCTGTTATTTAGGCATTTATTTGATAAACAGAAAATTAATAGACTGGTGTTCTCTCTAACAAGTTTGCATTATCTTCGATTAACTACCTATGGAAACCTCTCTTCAATCTCCGCAAGAAATTAAAGCCTTCATTGTCGCTACTATACAAGATGAGTTGAAGAAAACCAGAACTTCCAGCTTTTCTGGCATTGATAAAGAATTGTTAGAACGAA
>JBCCLN010000039.1:0-22551 GCA_039026865.1 Bacteroidota bacterium
AAACTAAGCACTTAAGGGCACCTCTAAAACCCACTTTTAATTTTTGAGATGACCTTTTTTCCTGATACTTTGTTATCAAAATACTTACTTTAACGCCGCCAAGCTCCGTTTTTGACGTCTTGTCTCAAAAAAAAACGCTATCTCAAATTCTTGAGCTGATTTTTAGAGGTGTCCTTAAGAAAAGAAGCATAATTTTAATTGTATGTTTCAGGGCAATCCACCTTTAGCAGAGCGTATGCGGCCTTCCAGGCTCGTTGATTTAGTAGGTCAAGAGCATTTGGTTGGAGAAAATGGGATTTTAAGAAGAGCAATCAAATCGGGTCAGGTTCCTTCAATGATTTTGTGGGGACCACCAGGGACTGGAAAAACCACCATTGCCAATATCATTGCCAATGAGGTGAAAAGACCTTTCCATACTTTAAGTGCGATCAGCTCCGGTGTGAAGGAAGTGAGAGAAGTGATCCAAATTGCAGGTAGAGGTAATAAGGCTATTTTATTTATAGATGAAATTCATCGGTTCAACAAAGCCCAACAAGACGCGTTGCTAGGCGCAGTGGAAAAGGGGGTCATTACACTCATAGGAGCTACCACAGAGAACCCAAGTTTTGAAGTTAACTCCGCTTTAATTTCTCGTTCGCAGGTATACACCTTAAATATTCTTGGCAAAGAACATTTATTAATGCTAGTGGAAAAAGCAATCGTTGAAGATACTGAGTTAAAGGAATTGAAAATTGAGCTAAAAGAAACCGAGGCACTATTTAATCTTTCAGGCGGAGACGGAAGAAAATTGCTAAATCTTTTAGAGTTGGTGGTCGGGAGTATTGGTTCGGAGGTTAAGGTTATCACGGATGATAATGTAACCAGTGCCGCCCAGCAAAAAACGGTTCTCTACGATAAAAAAGGGGAGATGCATTATGATGTGATCTCGGCGTTTATCAAATCAATTCGCGGAAGCGACCCCAATGCAGCGGTTTACTATTTAGCCAGGATGATAGAAGGAGGAGAGGACGTGAAGTTCATAGCCAGAAGACTCGTGATTCTTGCATCAGAAGATATTGGCAATGCAAATCCTACAGCACTGGTGATTGCTACAAATGCATTTCAGGCGGTGAGTATGATAGGCTATCCGGAGTCACGGATCATATTATCTCAATGTGTTACCTATCTTGCGTGCTCACCTAAGAGCAACGCCAGCTATATAGCTATTAATAAAGCACAATCTCTGGTGCAAAGAACAGGTGACTTACCTGTGCCAATGGCTATTCGAAATTCTCCCACAAAGTTGATGAAAGTGCAGGGATATGGAAAGGCATATAAGTATGCGCATGATTTTCCCGGCAACTTTGCCGAAATGGAATTTCTTCCTGAGGAAATAAAAGGGATGACACTTTACAATCCGGGGGCAAATCCCAGGGAAGAGGAATTAAGAAAATTCCTAAAAAATAGATGGAAAGAAAAATATGGGTATTGAAGGTGGTCCCGGGCAAAGACCAGGACCTCCCTTTAAATTTTCTGAAATAGGCACTTAATAAATAAGATCTGGCGAGTTGCAAGTAAAGAAAATGGATTCATCCAGATGAAGTAAGCGCAACAAAATCAACAAATTTCTAAATCCAGATGTGATCATACCCATGCTAACCTACATTTTTGATATTTACTTAGTGTTTCGTTCAATAAATTTTAATTAGGCTGGGGAGTAGTCCTCAGGTACGGTTTTATTACTTTATGCCCTTTGGGAAAACGTTCGGGAATTTCCTCGTCTTTGATAGCAGGCACAATCACCACATCCTCACCCTGCTGCCAGTCTGCCGGAGTGGCCACACTATAGTTGGCCGTCAGCTGTAGGGAATCTATCACCCGAAGAATCTCGGCAAAATTTCTTCCTGTACTAGCAGGATAGGTAATCAAAGCTTTGATCGTTTTATCAGCTCCAATGAAAAAAACAGACCTCACTGTTGCAGTAGCTGACGCATTTTCATGAATCATACCATAAAGGTTAGCTACCTTTTTTTCAGGATCTGCGATAATTGGAAAGTTTACTTCGGTATTTTGGGTTTCATTGATGTCCTTGATCCAGCCTTGATGAGATTCCAGATCATCGACGCTTACAGCTAAAACCTTTGTGTTTCTTTTATCAAACTCAGGTTTCAATTTGGCCGTTTTTCCAAGCTCCGTGGTACAAACGGGTGTATAGTCTGCTGGATGTGAATAAAGCACCCCCCAGCTGTCTCCCAGCCATTCATAGAAATCAATGGTTCCTGCAGTCGTCTCTACTGTAAAGTTCGGGGCAGTATCGCCAATTTTTAAACTCATAATGTTGTAATTTTAAAGTATGGTTAATTATACCTTTATCAAAAGAATTCTCTTCTCAAAAGTTCAAAAAATTACTACTTCCGGAGAAGAAATAGAGGTTATCATCATTCCAATAAAAAAGCAGTAACCTCAATTTCGATAAGCATTTTTTTATCTATTAGTTGAGATACTTCAACCATCGAGGTAGCAGGTTTTATTTCTTTGAAAAACGCTGCATGTGCTTTTCCAAACTCTTCCCACAAAGAAATGTCAGTAACAAACATCCGGGTTCTGGTCACATTCTCCATACTGCCACCTAATTTGTCTAACGTTTCTGCAATGATTTGCAGACAAACCATTGCCTGCTCATACGCTGTTTTGCCTTTTACTTTCCCATCACGGACAGGGGCTGTACCGGAGATTTCAATGACATTACCTACGCGAATGGCCCTGGAATAACCAACCTGATTTTCCCAAGGTGCGCCAGAGGAAATAGTTGTTCTCATAAGATAAGGATTAGAAAGCTATTTGAATTTTTATTATTGAAGTTACCAACTTATTCTGCATCGTGAAGATACAACTCCATTTGTTGGGTGGAATGTTTAGCCCTCGCGTTGCTGAATGTAACATTTCTCATTCATGTAATAAAATCCTTTTGCAAAACTGGATTTTTGGTTCAAATCCAGGCTTTCAGAATTTCAAAAACATAGTTTACTGGTAGTACATGAGGCCTTTGAAATTTTGCGTAATGAGGAGTTGGGACAAAATGCGGGTTTTTCAAAAGGATTCTATTCAACCACGGTAAATCAATTACTTGAATCAAACCGCCACTAGTTGTGGGGAATAATGCGGGTTAACGCTGCTAAACTCCGTTTTTGACGTCTTGTCTCGAGAAAAAACACTACCTCAAATTCTTGAACTGAGTTTTTAGAGGTGCCCTCTATTGGTTTTCAAATACAACATTCTCTATCTTTTTTGGGTCATACGCCGGTATCTCTACTTTTACAGGATTTACTTTCCATATTTCTTCACAGTATTCTTTGATGGTTCGATCACTTGAAAACTTTCCACAACGCGCACTATTTAATATTGACATCTTTGTCCATTTTACTTGGTCCCGGAAGCATTCACTCACGCGATCCTGACAGTCAATGTAACTTTGATAGTCTGCTAGCAATACGTATGGGTCATAATATTTTAGTGCATCCACTAATGATTGGAACCGACCGGGTTCATCAATGGAGAAATAACCCGAACTGATCATATCCAGGCACTGCTTTAATGTTTTATTCTCATCATACATCGCGTAGGAGTCATAAAATCCTGACTTAAGTTCAAAAACTTCTTGAGCATTCAAACCAAAGAGGAAAAAATTTTCTTCCCCTACTTCTTCACGGATTTCGATATTGGCGCCATCCATCGTTCCAATAGTCAATGCTCCATTCATGGTGAATTTCATGTTTCCTGTGCCGCTGGCTTCTTTACCTGCAGTGGATATTTGCTCAGAAAGATCTGCTGCCGGGTATACTTCCTGGCTGTTCTTCACATTATAGTCTGGTATAAAAACAACCTTGAGCCGACCGTCAACGTCAGGGTCATTGTTTACTACGTCTCCCACCGCATTGATCAGCTTAATGATCAACTTGGCCATATGGTATCCCGGAGCGGCCTTACCTCCGAAAATGAATGTTCTAGGCACAATGTCAATGGCTGGGTTTGCTTTGATTCGGTTGTAAAGCGTGATGATATGTAGTACGTTTAAATGCTGACGTTTGTACTCATGGATACGCTTCACCTGAATATCAAACAGGGTTTTTGGGTCTACGTCAATACCCAAGTTCTTTTTTATTTTTTTTGCTAACCGATCTTTTGCGGCATGCTTTGCCTTGTGCCATTGTTTTTGAAAGGGCTCATCTTCGATGTACTGTTCCAGCTTTTTAAGCTCATGAAGATCAATGGCCCAGTTGAGACCTATTTTGGAATTTATGAGTTCTGCCAAACTAGGGTTATTCAATAAAAGCCATCTCCGTGGCGTGATGCCGTTTGTTTTATTGCTAAATTTTTGGGGCCACATTTCAAAAAAGTCCACTAAAACTTTTGAGGTCAGCAATTCAGAATGCAATTGCGCTACCCCATTTACAGCATAACTACCAACAATGGCGAGATGAGCCATTCTAACGTGGCGAACTCCACCTTCTCCTATAATAGACATACGTGAAACCCGGGCAGCATCATTTGGAAATTTTTGACGCACCTCTTCTAAAAAATGGTGGTTTATCTCTAAAATGATTTCCATCAATCTCGGTAGTGTATGTTCCATCTTGGCCACAGGCCAGGTTTCTAATGCTTCTGGAAGGAGGGTGTGATTGGTATAGCCCAAAGTGTTTGTAGTGACAAACCAGGCTTTGTCCCAGTCCATATGGTGTTCGTCTACCAGTAAGCGCATCATCTCGGCAACAGCGATGGCTGGATGGGTATCATTGAGCTGAAGCGTTATCTTTTCGTGAAAAACCTCAAGTGGATGTTTACGGACATTGAGGTGGAAGCGGAGGGTATCTTGTAAAGTAGCTGATACAAAAAAGTACTGCTGCATCAAACGTAAGGTCTTTCCGCTCTCTTGTTCATCATTGGGGTACAATACCTTGGTGATGTTTTCAGAGGTGACTTTTTCTTCTACAGCACCGTAGTAATTCCCACGATTGTACTCCTGAAAATAAAAAGATTCTGAAGCTTCCGACTTCCAAAGCCTCAAAACAGCGGTATTATCCGTTTGATAGCCAAGAATGAGTGTGTCGTAGGGTATAGCTAATACCACTTGATCAGGATGCCAAGCCACACGATAGTTGCGTTCTTCATCGTAATACACAGCTGTGTGTCCTCCAAATTTGACCTTTACCGCTGCCTCATTTCTTGGGATCTCCCAAGGATTTCCAAACTTTAGCCATTTGTCGGTGATCTCCACCTGCCATCCATCTCTTATTTCTTGATCAAATATTCCAAACTCATAACGGATACCATAACCTACCGCAGGAATATTCAACGTAGCCATTGAGTCAAGAAAACATGCTGCTAACCTCCCAAGTCCACCATTTCCAAGTCCTGGTTCTTCTTCTTGATCTAGTATTTCGTTAATATCCAGGCCGAAAGTGTCAAAGACCTCCCCCACCAGGTCAAATAGACCTAGATTAATCAGATTATTCCCCAGTTGTGGCCCCATGAGAAATTCTGCTGAAAGATATCCTACCGCACGAGCGTCATTATCGGTATAGGATTTATTTGAATTAAGCCACCGATGCATGATTCGATCACGAATTGTATAAGCTATTGCAAAATACAGGTCATTTTTGGTGGCATTTTCTGGCCTTTTTCCCTGAACGTAAAAAAGATTATCCAGGAAGGCTCGTCGGATGGTTTCAAATTCCAAGCCGGTTCGGTCATCCTCAATAGTAAGATCTGGTTTCTCCATGATTGCTTTTGACGCCATAGTCTAACAGTTGATTTATTTTCAATACGTTTTTCTTGAAGTTAAGTAATCTATCAAGTCAATAGATTACCATTAAAAAAGAATAATGAATACTTAATAAAATTTTATACCATCCAATCGGGATTTAATATGAGTTTACATTGATAAAAGGGTTTTCGCATTTGTTTGACTTAAAACGTAGTGTTTGTTTAAAGGCTATGTCAAAGTTCTGAGTTGAAACGTTTGGCAATTGCATACACTTGTAAAAATTAAAAACCAGAAAAAATTATTTCAAAGTCGAGTTTTATAGAGTCAGTTCAAAAAGCTATAGTTTAGCAAGTACCTTAGAAGATTTCTTCAAGAAAATAATCCCTGCAATTATTTCGAAAAGGATCAAAAATATAATAGGTATAATCTTCCCTCCCCAATATGACAAAAGAACCGGCGTGAACGCATGACTGTAGAACATTTTGTTCTTATCTAAAATGGTTCCATCCCACGTCAGCCGAAAGAGGGTTTTGGGGTGCATAGGCCTTTGTTCTTCAGGCCACCCAACATGCCGACCTATATGCCATCCTAGTGGGCCAATTACCTCCTTGGCAAATTCCACACTTTCCTCGTCAGTTACAACAGCGGTGATTTGCATATAATTAGATAGGAAAGCAGTGACCACGGCTACGCCTAAAACATGGTGAATCTCTGTTTCCGAGTAGTATTCCTTTAAAGCTTGAATATGTTCAGCATTGACTTTGCTGGGCAATTGCAAGGCATGTTTCATAAACTCAAAACCTGCACGTTCCTTTTCAGTAAAAACAGAATCTTCATTGAACAAATAAACTTGTTGAATGCGTTTGCGATCATTTCCCAAATAGTGCATACCTAAAGCGCCATGCGCCTGGCAATGTTTACAATCGGAAGCTACCTGACCAATGGTGAAAAACTCCCAACTTTCCCGAACAGAAAACTTATGTTCATTAAAAACAACCCAATCCATGCCGAGGAATGGCTTGGTAAGGTTAGCCGCTAAAATAGGCGATTCAAAAAACTGACGACGTTCAAAGCGGCTTGAATTTTCTTGCTTCTTTTGACTCAAAGAAAAGAGTTGTGGATCTACCTCTGTAATAGGTTTTGGAGGATTAAGCGCTGAGTCATTTACCAAGCCTGTTCCATACAAAACATTGAAAGTTGCTGCATAAGAGGTAAGCAGCATAATATTAACTATTTCTCTTTCATCGTAGTGTTGCCTTAGTAACCAGATATCATTAGCATTGACTTTTACGGGCAACACACCTCCTCGCTGTGCAAATGTGAAAGCAGCAAGCTCAGCCTCGGTGAGTTCACGAGGATCTAACCGATAAAAAGCTTTAATTTTTTCCTCGGATAAACCTAAATCAAGTAAGTGCTTTTGTGCTAGCGCCTCAAAAGATTCGCTCCCACTGGCTAATGCTGTTTGCAGCCATAAGCTCCAAATAAAATGCTTAGGGAATAAAGATTTTTCTTCCAAAACAACCTCTAATTCATCGGCAAAAAACAAGAAGTCTTCCCAACTACTCACCGTGGTATAGTATATTTGACGTGCGGGCTTAAAGGTATCGGCGCATGCCTTGTAAGTGGAAATTAAGGTAATAGTCAATATCAAGCAGACACCTACAGATTTCTTTAGTGATTTGTACCATGCTTCCATAATCATCTCCCTTTTAGATAGTTGATAGATAAGAATTTTAATTGCTGTTTTGCATTCCTAGAGACATTTTATTTTTTTCCTTCAAGCGTAAGATATAAAACCAAATGAATAGCGCCTGAACCACGAAACTTGGTAGAGCTTGTGCGATGGAGTCTCCAGCAAAGATATGAGAAGCCGAAGCACCGATCAGGTTAACTGCTATGGCTCCAATTGCCCATTCTTGCAAAAAAGAATATCGTTTCTGATAAATGGAAACAACTCCTAACAGATAAGCTATTCCGAGTATCATAGAAAAATAATTAGGATATCCAAGTCTTTCCAATTCTGGAGTCATTCCCCCGGACAAGCAAGCCAATGCTGCCATTACGTATACAAAAGCAATTATTCCTTGAAGTCCAATTCGAATTTTTTTTTCTGTAAACATTTCCAAGCAGGTTTAAAATAAATAATAACACAAAAATTAAACAGTTTTTGCCGAAATTAGAAGTCTATACCAATGTAAAAACTGACATAACTCATATTGAAACAATGATTTATATCTTTTAAGAAAACATATTCGGAATCAATAATCAATGAAGGCCACTTAAGTAGTGCATTTGCTACATTAAGGTTACTACACCGTTGAATTAATTTTTATTCTGTCTTCTTCTTAGAACACAATTACAAAAAAATTTTAATTTCTTATTTTGTTCATTAAAGTTCATTATTGTTAAATAGGTGTCACTCGTGTATACTGTTTTCAATATCCTAAGAATTACCTGGCTCTTTGGTGGTGTTATTTAGAAATCAATGACGATACCAATTGTTGGGAGTATTTGATCTGTATCGATATTTTCTATTTCTGTCAGCGTTCTAGGTTCTTCTACCATACCGCTTTCGCTACGAACCAGACCATACAATGGTTCTTGAGGTGTTTGCTGTCCGAATGCGTTTTGTAGCTCAAAGAACACGTCTACTGTGATCCCATCCAGATTCCATTTCTTATCAATTCGAATATCCGTTTGGTTAAATGGATCCAGTAGTAGTTCCCCTTGCTTTGAATAGTCTTTAATGATCACGGGATAATTTTCCAATGTAGCTGTTTCATCTATGGGAGCGGTAGGTGTTTCGCCCAGGTATCTAACTCTGGCGCTCACTTCCCAGTTGTTCCCGAATTTATAACCACCGGTAAAAGTGAGTAAAGTGCCATTGTCCCAAGTAGAAGAAATATATTTATCCTGATCAAATCCTGTAAACTCACTCTTATATAAAGTTAATGATAGTATACCGTAGAAGTTTTTGGTGAATTTCTTCTGAGCTAAAAATTCTACTCCGTAGGTTCTACCAAGACCTATACTAGCCACCGGCTCATTCCCTAGGACAGAAAAATCTGCGCCTAGATTTGCTAAGGAAACACTATCTGTCAATGATACTGGATAGTCCCTATATTTCTTGTAAAATCCTTCAACGGTAATACGTGTCGATGCATTTAGCAAATGTTCTACACCTAGTGTCAAATGATCACTTTGAATGTATTCTACCTTCTTGTTTGCCAGGTTTCCGTCATTATCTGTAAAGCCTAGAACGGTGTACGGAGCAATTTTATAATAGCGCCCGGCTGACCCGTTGAGTGTCCAGGTACCGAGTTGATCTAACTTATAAGAAAGTGATGCCCGGGGACTAAAGGTTTTATGTAGTTGATCACCTGTGTTAGTAAAAGAATTGCCATCTAAACGAATACCTGCCGAAAAACCGAGACGTTCATTTAGGAACCTTCTGGAAGCCTGACCGAAAAAACCATATCGCCAAAAGTTAATACTGTTATCAAATTGGAAATTATCCACTACGTCTTCCGTGTTATTTTCATAATCCGCATTTTGAACAACACCTCCTCCTGAGAGCGTCCAATCTCCCGCAAATCTTGTATACTCATACCGAAGTTTTGTTTCTTGCTCACGAGAGACATTGCTGAGAAGAATTTCAATTTGATTGGTATTGTCCCTATATCTGGTAAAGTCATTGTTAAGCACGTTTGTACTTAGTGCTGTTGTCATAAACCCGCTTTCGTTCTTGAATCTTCTTTTCCAGCTGATGCCAATGGTATTGGTACGTTGCTTAATGATTGGTACTTGGTCAAGGTTGGCTTGCTGTTCCTCGTCAAAGTCATCTAGCGTATTTACAGAAAAGTCATCAACAGAACCTACTCCAGTTAACATTAAATCATTGTATTTGTCAACCTTATGAGACAATTTATACTGATAGTCCCAATAATCAGGCAAGAAAGGCAGATCCAAAGCTTTGAATAAAAGCTGCAAATACGACCTCCTGACTGATGCTATAAAAGAGGTATTGCTGAATTCATTGTTCCCTTTGAAGAGAGGGCCTTCAAATGTAAGTGCTGTTTCACTACTACTTACTCTTATATTGGTTTTATAGTCTCGATTATTTCCATCGCGCTGATCGAACTGGAGTACACCCGAAAGTACATTATCATACCGCGATCCGAAAGAGCTTGTAGATAAAGTAACGCCCTCAAAAAATGAAACATTTAGTAATCCTACTGGTCCACCGGCACTTCCCTGTGTTGCAAAGTGATTAATATTAGGAATTTCTATACCATCCAGGTAATAAACATTTTCATTTGGCGCTCCTCCCCGGATGATGACATCATTTCGGAAACCACCTACAGAACCACCCACACCAGGTAAGGCCTGTACTACTTTTGCGATATCATTATTTCCACCAGGGAAAGTTGCAATTTCTTCAGAAGAGAGACGCTGAATAGAAAGGGGTGTTTCCTCTGACTTGCGAAAAGGGCTGGTAGTAACTACAACATCTCCCAACTGATTCACATCTTCTTTTAGCCGGAACATTAAATCAGGGGTACCTCCCGAACGGACTACTACATTGTATATCACATCTGTGACAAACCCTACATATGAAACCTCTACAGAATAGGTTTGAGGAGAAATTTTATCAATGGAGAAGAATCCATTCAGATCTGTAATGGCGCCCAAATCTGTCTCTGATAATTTTACAGTTGCGCCTATTAATGGCTCCTCTGTTTTATTATCTATCACATATCCGGAGAGTTTCCCTGTATTTATCTGGGCTTTGGTTTCGGAGCTGGCGATCAGTATCAAACAACTAATACTGAATTGTAACATTTTTTTCATTGTTTTGTATTAATTAATATTTCAGAGCCAAACCGCGATAAATACAATTTTGTTTAAATTTTATTACAAAAAAATAATTAAGTGGACGAAGGAAGAATTATACTGGAGCTAATAGAATTATGGGTAGCGTATTCGGATAATCGATCGGATAGGTCAATTAAGTCATTTGCCAAATGGCTTAACAACAAGGTGAATTCTCAGGGGGGGCCAGATACTTCTGATATGCACGCTAAAAAGATGGAGTTGGGAGAAGTATTTGGAAGGCTTATTAATTTCATTGAACTATGGGCGAAGTTGGCTTTTAAGGATTTGCCTATTAGGCATTTTGAGGATTATGGGATATTAACAGGAGCAAAATACATGCATAATCCTTCAAAAAATGAGCTAGCAAATATTCTTCTGGATCAGAAAAGCACTGCATTTGAAATTATAAAAAGATTAAGAAGAGACGGACTGCTGCAAGAAGAGGTGGAAAAAGAGGACAAAAGAATGAGGAGGGTGAAGCTTACTAACTATGGAAATGAAGTCCTGGAAGAAGCGCAGCGGCAAGCTGCGAAGGTTGCGGATTTATTAATAGGCGATCTGAGTGATAAGGAAGTGATTTGGATCCTGGAAAAGTTTAAAGAGTTAGATAAATTTCATACAGCAAAATACGAAAAAGGAGGTTTTGAGGAAATTGATGATTTGTTAGAGTAGTATAATGATTACTTCCAAATACGTATTGAATAGTTACAGAAATTGATTTTCCATCGTTTTTTATTGCTTCAATCTACCAAGCCATTGATCCAGTTATCAGAAAGAGAATCTATATTGTTTTCTAGCATTTCTTCCCATTTCCAACCGATTTCCTTTAATTCTTCGTAGCTGAACCGTTGTTCCACTAGTTTGTAGGTTCCCTCTTTATAAACCACAAGATCTATAGGGTATCCTACATCATTAGCGCTTACGCGGGTAGAATCAAAAGAAAGGAAACTCGCCTTTACAGCAAAACGAATGGTGGAATCGAAGGTAATGACTCGATTTAAAATGGGCTGACCATAGCCTGCATTTCCTATGATAGTAAAAGGTGTTGCAGGCCCAATTTCAATCCAGTTTCCTTCAGGATAGAGCAGAAAGAGCTTATGCGTTTCATCTCCTTCCAGTTGTCCTCCAACAATACCATATAAATTAAATAATAATCCGGCTTCAATTAATGCCTGTTTGTCTTCTCTGGCCACTCTTCGCAGCTGATCACCAAATGCATTAACTACCTTATAGACCTTATCGTATTGAAAGGATTTTTCATTAATAGTTTCTTCAAAATAGGTTACTGCTTTATCTCTTACCGATCGCAAACCAGAGGTCATAATGAATAAACTGTTTTCACCAAACTGGTGCGTAGTGATCTTTTTTGAGGTAGTTGTGTGAGAACCTGAGGTAATGCGTGTATCAGCTAAAGCAACTAAACCACTTCGCACTTTGATGCCTAAGCAATAAGTCATAAGTAAGAAAATTTGCCGTAACTTAAGCCAAAAGGATGAACTAGAATTTGCTAATCGAAGAATTCTTTATGAATGATGTCATTGAGAACCATTACCTGACTTTGTATATAATCTAATAGTTCGTTAATATCAATGTCGTCTTCGGAATAATCTAAATACTTCAGATAGGAAGCAATTTTGGATCCTTTAAATTCCAGGGAATTTTTATCCTCATTTAATTGGGCCGAAGAGTTCTTTATTTTTCTGACCAGGGAATTAAAGCTGTCAAAACAAAAGGAAATGGATCTGGGAAAATCGAGATTGGAAATCAAAAACTCACAGGTATTATCTTGTTGTGCAGTTTTCCTGAATAGTTTCCTAGTCATGTCTGTTGCCTCAAGTGTGCTTAAAGTGACTAACCAATGATAATTTTCTATCGCCTGGCTTTGAACTTCTTTTTTGAGCGCTTTGATGTCTATCAGTGTATTAATCAAACATCTGGATACTTGATAGATTCGTTCGATTTCTATGCCGATTTTAATGAAAGCCCATGCATCATCATGGAGAATAGTACTATCGAGTTTTGCATTGAAAGAGGTAATGTTCTCTTGGATGCCATGAGTGAATTCATAAAGTCCGCGTGTCTTAAAATACTCAGGATTGTAATTGTTTGTAAAGTGATAGTTTTTATTAACGCTTTCCCAGATTTCATTAGAGATAAGATTTCTTACCCCTTGCATATTATCTCTCACCGCATTCACATAACTGATAATAGAAGTAGATGACTCGGAGTTAAGCGCAATTTCCCAGAGTAAGTCTCCTTCATTACCTATCATCTCTTTTTTAGGAATTGCTCCGGAAGTCATGAAAAGAATGGACCGCAAGGTAAAGTCTTTGTAGTCTAGTAAAGTAGAATCCATGGTAGAGAAATACTTAACCTGAAGATATCTGGCAAGGTAATCAGCTCTTTCTTGGTATCGGCCCGTCCAATAAAGGTAGCTAGCGTGTCGTGAGAGCATAAGTATGTTTTAGCTTAAGACCCAAGTATCTTTAGAACCTCCTCCTTGAGAGGAATTAACAATCAAACTTCCCTTTTTCAGTGCGACTCTTGATAGTCCTCCTTTTAAAACATATTGATAATCATTTCCTATCAGGGTATATGTCCTTAAATCTACATGACGTGGACTGAATTGACCTTCTTTATCAATGTAGGTTGCATGAGTAGTTAAAGCCATAATAGGCTGAGCAATGAACTGACGGGGTGAATCCTTAATTTTCCTTTTGCATTCATCAAGCTCTTGCTGGCTGAGTTTGTTTCCAATACTTATCCCGTAGCCACCACTTTGATCTACCGGTTTAACAACCAGATTTTCAAGGTTGTTGATCACGTAATCCAGATCGGAAGGATTCTCGCAGATATAAGTATGCACATTGTTTAAAATTGGATCTTCATTTAAATAGTATTTGATGATCTTGGGGACATAACTGTAGACGGCCTTGTCATCAGCAACGCCGGTTCCAGGCGCATTTACAACGGTCACATTCCCTCGATTATAAGATCTCATCAATCCTTTGACTCCCAATACGGATTCTTTATTGAAGACCTCAGAATCTAGAAAGTCATCATCAATTCTTCGATAGATCACATCAACTTTGATCAACCCATCAGTAGTTTTCATGTAGACATAGTCATCTTCCATCACCAAGTCATGCCCTTCTACCAACTCTATTCCCATTTGCTTAGCCAGAAACATGTGTTCGTAGTAAGCTGAGTTATACATTCCGGGAGTTAAGACAACACAAACTGGTTGATCTGAGGTCTTTGGTTTTACCGATTGCATCATGGCTAGTAAGGACATAGGATAGTCCCATACTGGAAGAATAGCGTAGCTTTGAAAGATATCGCTCATCGTTCTTTTCAATGCTTCCCGATTAGATAAAACATAGCTTACTCCCGATGGGGACCTTAAGTTATCCTCCAGTACATAGTTATTGCCATCACTGTTTTTGATGAGATCTGTTCCGTTAATATGACAGTAAATACCGCCAGGAGGCTTAAAGCCCACCATTTCTTTTCTGAAATTCTTAGAACTTAGAATCATTTCTGCTGGGACTATCTTATCCTTCAACACTTTTTGATCATTATACAAATCTTTAATGAATAGGTTGAGCGCTAGCGAACGTTGAATAGTGCCTTTTTCTATTTGATCCCATTCCTTTTTTTGAATAAGCCTGGGAAAAGGGTCAAAAGGAAAAATGTGTTCCTTCTTTTCTTTTTCTGAATAAACCTGATAGGTGATCCCTTGGTTGAAAAATGAAATTTTAATCAGATCATTGAGTCGTTCAAATTGTTCAGAAGACAACGAGTTAAAAACGGAAATAATCTTATGATAGGGCTCTTTTACTTCGTTTCGTTCACCACTAAAGACTTCATCAAGACACTGATTAGGTATAGAATAAGTTTCAAAAATGCTCACAACAGACTACTGTTATTTAATGAATTAATAGTACATTTTCGTGTTAAAACTAAAATTGACAAATAAGTTCTTCAAAAGCAAATAAATATCTCTATTACAACCTATTAGCAATTACATCTTCATGTCTATACACATTGCCATCAAACACAGCACTAAATATACGTACGATAGGCCGGTGCAAATGTCTCCACAGGTTATCAGACTGAGGCCTGCACCTCATACCAGAACGCCAGTCCTGGGGTATTCATTAAAAATCACCCCGGAGAACTATTTTATTAATTGGCAACAAGATCCATTTGGCAACTATCTCGCCCGTATCAACTTTAAGGACTTAGTTACTGAATTTAAAGTTGATGTGGAGGTTATTGCCGACATGAAAATCATCAACCCATTTGGTTTTTTTGTGGAGGATGCAGCGGAAAAATTTCCTTTTGAATATAATACTAATCTAAAAAAACAACTTTCTACGTACTTAGAGGTCAGTGAAAAGGGAGCGATCTTAGATAAGTGGGCAGAAAGTTTAAGACCTTATTATGGTCAAACAACGGTTGATTTTCTAGTAGCGGTTAATCAAAAACTGTTTCACGAAATTGAGTATAATATCAGGCTAGAACCAGGGATTCAATCCCCGGACGAAACACTCACTAGGAAGATTGGGTCGTGTCGAGATTCTGCCTGGGTGTTGGTGCAGGCGCTCAGAAAACTTGGCTTGGCCACTCGGTTTGTCTCTGGATATTTAGTGCAGCTTAAACCAGATAAAAAAGTGACTGATGGTCCTTCGGGGCCAGAAGAAGATTTTACTGACTTGCATGCCTGGTGTGAGGTTTACGTACCCGGCGCGGGCTGGGTGGGCTTGGACGCTACTTCCGGTCTGCTAGCGGGAGAGGGGCATATTCCACTGTGCTGCACCCCGGAGCCTTCCAGTGCGTCGCCTATTACAGGATATACCACCCCCTCAGAGGTTGAATTTAACTATTCAAACTGCGTATTTCGAGTGCACGAAGATCCCAGGGTAACCAAACCGTATTCAGATGAGCAATGGGAAAAAATAAATCGATTAGGTGATGTGGTTGAGCAGAAGCTACAGGAAGGGGATGTCAGATTGACCATGGGAGGGGAGCCTACATTCGTCTCTAAAAATGACATGGAAAGCGATCAATGGAATGCAGACGCAGATGGCGAAGACAAGCAGAAGATGGCCTACCAATTAGTGCAGCAATTGAACCAAAAATTGACCAAGGGAAAGGGACTTATCCAAATCGGGCAAGGAAAATGGTATCCTGGAGAGCCCCTTCCCCGGTGGAAATATGCCATCTATTGGAGAAAAGATGGCGTACCGTTTATCCAAGATCCGAAATCATACGGAGATCCTAGTGAAAATAGCGGATATACCTTTCACGATGCAGAAAAACTTATGAGGGCCGTTGTTTCCAGGCTGGGTTTACTGAATACCAATATCCAACCAGCCTATGAAGACATGTTTTACTATCTCTGGCAAGAGGACAATCTTCCTGTAAACATAGATCCTTTGAGGGTCAACCTGAATGACTCGCTGGAGCGAAAAACCATGTCTGCACTAATGAAAAAGGGGCTAAATAACCCAATTGGATTTGTACTGCCCTTAGAATGGAATTTTAAGCTTAATGCCTGGGCCAGCTGTGCCTGGGAGTTTCGTCAAAAACACATGTTTTTAATTCCTGGTAACTCTCCTATGGGCTTAAGGCTTCCTTTGGAATCTTTACCCTATATGGTACCTCTTCAACGAAACGAAGAAGTGGAGAGGAGCCCATTTGAGGAACTCGAAGGCCTAGCGGATTATCATTCAGCCATCAAGCAACAGCAACAATCCAATACCCAACACTTGGATAAGGTCCCGGAGGATTGGCTATATCCAAAAGAAGTGGAGTACGAGGAAGAAAAAGAAGAACAGGACTTTTTTGTGGTGAAGAAAAAGAAAGAGGCACAGGACGCCTATGAGCCGGAATATCGGGTACATACCATTAATACTGCGTTAGGGATAGAGGAAAGAAAAGGGGCTATTTATGTATTTTTCCCTCCTTTAAAGTATGTTGAGCACTATCTTGAACTTCTTGCCATCATCGAACAGGAGGCCTCCAATCTTTCATTAAAAATCAATATTGAGGGGTATGATCCTCCTCGGGATAACCGAATTGAAAAGCTGGTGGTCACCCCTGATCCAGGTGTGGTGGAGGTAAACATACATCCGGCTAAATCCTGGGATGAAGTGAAGCAGCACTATCATCTATTATTTGAAACTGCGGATCAGGTGGGATTAGGCACCGAGAAGTTCATGCTAGATGGAAAACATATAGGATCAGGTGGTGGACATCATATTACGCTTGGTGGGGTTACTCCGGCAGATAGCCCTCTACTGAGAAGACCTGATGTGCTCAAAAGCTTTATTTTATTTTGGCAACATCATCCAGGGCTTTCTTATCTTTTTTCTTCTGCATTCGTCGGTCCAACCAGTCAGGCGCCTCGAATAGACGAGGGGAAACCAGATCAGCTATATGAGTTGGAGATAGCTTTGGATCAGATCCAGCCTGGAATGGATGTACCTCTGTGGCTTACGGATCGCTTGCTTCGGAATTTGTTAGTAGATATTACAGGAAATACCCACCGGGCAGAATTTTGTATAGACAAATTGTATTCACCGGATTCTTCCACTGGTAGACTTGGGATTCTTGAATTAAGGGCTTTTGAAATGCCTCCTGAGGAAAAAATGTGCCTAATTCAGCTTCTTCTCATTCGCACACTTATGGCCTGGTTTTGGGAAAAACCCTACAGCGGTAAATTGATTCGGTGGGGTACGGAGCTTCATGATAAGTTTATGCTACACCACTACGTAAGAGAAGATTTATTGGATGTCTGTGCGCAACTTAATAATGATGGATTCTTCTTTGACGCAGCATGGCTAGAGCCTTTTTTTGAATTTAGATTTCCACTAGTCGGGACAATAAAACAAAAAGGAATTACTGTCTCCTTAAGAACAGGGATAGAACCCTGGCAAGTGTTGGGGGAAGAAATGGCGAATAATGGCACTGCACGATTTGTTGATTCTTCTTTAGAAAGAATAGAACTTAAAGTATCCGGGATTAAAGAAGATCGCTACGCCATTTTATGCAATGAGCAGCGTGTTCCTTTAAGGGAAACAGGTTATGCAGAAGAATATGTTGCAGGAATCAGGTATAAGGCTTGGGCGCCCCCTTCCGCAATGCATCCAATCATTCCTGTAGACGTTCCTCTTGTTTTCGATGTGTATGATCTTTGGAACAAGAAATCCATTGGAGGTTGCACTTATTTTGTTTCACATCCCGGAGGGCGCAATTATACAACTTACCCAGTCAACGCTTTTGAAGCCGAAGCCAGGAGAGAAAGTAGGTTTTTCAACTTTGGTCATACCCAAGGACAAACCAGTAATGTTAAAATGGAATCTCAAGCAGGAAAAAGTTATCGATATGTGGTAAATGATTATCGATCAACGATAGATGAAGTACCTGTAAGTAAGCCAACTACAGATAAGGAATTTCCTTACACGTTAGACTTGAGGAGAAAGAAGTTTTAGTTCAGTAGAAATTAATTGCATGTGTAATTAATCATTTTAGCTAAGTTTTACCTCATTTTTTTGCTTATGTCATTGAAGCGCTATTTATGAAAAATTTTCTTTTAATTCTCTTGCTGATAATTGTTTTGTTTAACTGCACCAATATGTCTTCCATTAAGCAAAAGCACCTCAATGTGGCTTATGCAAATGATTCGGATAAGCAAAAGATGGATATTTTCATACCAGAAGCGGAAGGCTTGTTTCCCGCGGTCGTTCTTATTCATGGAGGAGGTTTTAAAGCAGGAGATAAGAAAATGGAATATTTCAAGGCAAAGAAACTTGTGGAGAACGGATACGTTGCTGTTTCTGTTAATTACAGATTATCCGGTGAAGCTGTATTTCCTGCAGCAGTTCATGATGTTAAAGCAGCAATCCGATTTATAAAAGCAAATGCTGATAAGTATGCCATTAATCCTAACAAAATTGGAACCTGGGGGGTGTCTGCCGGAGGAAATCTTTCTGCTATGATGGGAACATCAGCTGGGAATGATTTTGCAGATGGAATCGTTGGAAATTTTATGAATGAATCGACCAGAATACAGGCTTGTATAGATTGGTTCGGACCTATCAATTTTGCTACAATGACGCTTCATGCAAAGCAATTGCGCTTCAAAAAAAGCTTTGACGTAACAATAGAAAGCAAATATATAGGAGCAGATGCAGCTGATCCAGCTAATAATTCGTTGGTACAGAGCGCTAACCCTGCCACGTACATTGACGAAAATGATCCTCCTTTTTATATTCAAGTAGGCGATAAGGATCCATTGGTGCCTTTCTTACAAAGCCAGGAATTTGCAAATGAGTTATTGGAAGTTTTAGGTAAAAAAAGAGTAAAATTTGACATTCTTGAAAGTGCCGGGCATGGCGGATCTCACTTCAACAGAGAAGAGAATTTGAATAAAGTCATTGCTTTTTTAGATGAGCATTTAAAAACATAAGCTTGCAGTAAATCATATAAAGCGAATTTGCGATTTGTTCTGAAATCAACTCCTAACAGGTTAAGCAATCGATATCCATATTAGAATTGGAGTAACCCGAAAAATTCGGGTGTTATTCATTGAGAGATAACAACATCGTTACCCAAATTTGAGGAATAATAAATCATTCAAGTATGAATATTAGAATCCTTTGAAAAAATGGATTTTTGGTTTAAATCGAGGCTTTCAGAATTTCAAAAACATAGTTTACTGGTCGTAAATGAGGCTTTTGAAATTTTGAGTAACGAAGAGTTGGAACAGAAAGCGGGTTTTTTAAAGGATTCTATTCAACTACGGTAAATCAGTTACTTGAATCAACTAGCCACTATTTGTGGTGAATAATGTGGGTTAATGCTTATAACGTAATTTATTAACGATAGACTGAATCGAATCTATCCTCCGCTTTGGTATCTTTTTATCAATTTTTCAAAAATTCATCTAACTTTTAAATGAGTAGAAAGTGAACCTTGGTTTTGTTGTATTTTCAAAAGAATCTTTCAAGTATATACAATGTGAATAGATATAACAAAGATCTCAAAAAAATACAATTCATGATTAGAAACATTATTTTTAACTAGAGATGCAGTTTTTTTAGATACACTAACTAAAAACTTATTTTCACTTTATCCATAACAAAATTTGATTCGAGTCTTCCATCGCAACATTTAGTAATATTTTGTAGCCTCAATGAATAAATCAAACAGAGCGTTAAAGAAAACCCTGGGCCCATTTATGCTTTGGGGATTGGGTGTTGGATATGTTATTTCGGGAATGTACTTTGGATGGAACCTGGGATTGGCAGAAGGAGGAACACTAGGCCTTGCAGTAGCCACTTTTTTTATCATCATTATGTATTTGACTTTCACCTTCTGCTATACAGAGATGGCTTGTGCTATTCCAAAAGCAGGCGGGGCTTTTGAATATGCCAGAAAAGGGCTTGGCAAAAACTGGGGATACCTTGCTGGAATGGCACAGAGTATAGAATTTATTTTTGCTCCTCCCGCTATTGCTGCTGCTATTGGAGCTTACTTTAATATCTTTTTCCCAGAAATCAACGTAATCACGATTGCCATTGTGGCCTACTTGATTTTTACTCTCTTAAATATCATGGGAGTAAAGGCGGCGGCAACGTTTGAGCTATTAATCACCATTTTAGCTGTTGCTGAGTTACTTCTTTTTTCAGGAATGAGCTATACTTCCTTTCGGTGGGAGAATCTAACTATCAACGCATTACCTAACGGTTGGAGCGGAGCTTTTGCTGCAATTCCTTTTGCTATTTGGTTTTTCCTTGCCATAGAAGGAGTAGCGAATGTGGCAGAGGAAGCCAGGGATCCCAAGAGGGATATCATTAAAGGATTTGGTTCGGCTATCGTTACGTTAGTCATTCTTTGTATTTTAACTTTTACTTCAGCTATCGGAGTAGGCGGCTGGGAAACCATAGTATATCCGGAACCCGGAGCTGCTCCTTCTGATTCGCCATTGCCCCTCGCTTTGGCCAAGATTATTGGCGATTCTCATATCTTATACCACATGCTTATTACAGTTGGGCTATTTGGACTTATCGCTTCTTTCCATGGAATTATCCTGGCAGCGGGTCGTTCCACTTTAGAATTAGGTAGGGAAAAATACATTAACCCTTGGATCGGTAAAATTGACCCAAGAACAAAAACTCCGGTGAATGCATTAATCTTTAATACAATCATTGGAATATTCGCTCTACTTACAGGAAAGACAGGAGAAATTATCACCATCGCCTGTTTTGGAGCATTGACGTTGTATATTGTTTCTATGATTTCGTTTTTTGCTCTGAGAAAGCATCATAAAAACCTGAAACGTCCCTTTAGAACGCCCTATTTTCCCTACTTCCCATTAACTGCCTTGGTCATCGCAGTGGTTGCTCTAGTTGCGATGAGTATCTACAACGTTCGGCTCTTGTTGATTTATCTATTGATAATAATTATCGGATATATTGGATTTAGGTGGTATCAAAATGTATCTGAGAAGGTGAAGAACTAAAAGCTATATCTGGAAATTAACGGTTTAGTTAGGGCCTGCTGAGAAACGTTTTTTCAATTCAAAAAACACGTTTATGTGGTCAAAAGATACTGTTTAGTAAATTTCTTTTTCAATAGGTGCAAGGTTTTCGAGCAGATGCTTCTATTTTCGGTGCACTGAAAAAGCTCGATTTCCAGATTTTTCAACTAGTCACAGGTACATCAGCTACGTCGTTCGCTGCGGATCGAAGCATAAGCATACATCTTCACCTTGCTGCCTAGTATCTGATACACCTGTGACTTTCTCAGCAAGCCTTAGTTAAAACAAATTCAGGATAAAAAAAGGGAATAGCTCAAGGATAATGTTTAACTGCTATGGACAATCGAAATTAAAAGATTTTCAGATGGAAATTCTTAATACATATATCAAAAGGATTTTCCCAATTCACCTTTATTGAACAATGTTTCGAAATCAAGAGTTTATCATGCTCTTTATAGCAATTAAGAAGCACTGCAATTTTTCCGATAGGGTCTACAATTTAATTGCATATTGCCCTAAAGATGAAAAGATGAATGGAAATAAATGAAACGAAAATTTCAGAAAGAGGCTTGATTTTCTAGCGTTTGCTTCATTGCTAGCATTTGGTCAGACGAGCAAAGACCAGTGCTTTCTAAAAAATAGTATATGTACTGACTGTATCCAGGGTCTAAATTCATGGATGAGACGGAAGAAAGATTTCTAAGAATCATATCAAGATCCTCTTCTATATGTTGACTCATCCCGAGAAATGATGGGAGATTATATTCAATTGCTAATCTGAGAAATCGTATTTCTATACTGCTAGCACTCTCTTTGATCGCTATCTCCATTTCTCTTTGGTATTTTTTTACCTGAGAGAGTTTAGAAAAGGGATTCCATAAAACCTGGGCCAACATAGCTTCAGACACCGCCCGATAAGCCCTTATCGTCGGAGATGAATTTTGAGACTTTAGCATGTAAGCATGAAAATCTCTGGAAACTTCCGGTTTTAATACAGCTTCGTGAAATGCTTTTCTCACATTTTCAATGGATTGACTATTACCCAGTAAAAACATGATCATATGACCGATAAAAAGTGTTAATCTCATGATTAATAAAACATGAGATACTTCAAACTGTTATGATAATTTTAAATTATTGAAGTAGGCACTTAATAAATATTTAATTTTTGATGGCGGTATTTTTGGTTAAATTACTGTTTTCCAGTAGCTTAAGGTAATATTTAACGATCAAAATTATGGAGAAAAATACCAAAGCCTTACCCTCTTCCAGTTCCAGCAACAATTTCCTGATGACCAGGCTTGCTATGACCACCTTGCTCAACTCAAATGGCCCGATGGGTTCATTTGTGAAAAATGTCAACACACCCACTATTGCCAGGGAA
>JBCCLN010000040.1:0-22259 GCA_039026865.1 Bacteroidota bacterium
CGGTACTTTATCAAAAGTGATTTCTGTTCCTCCCCAGTCGTTGGCAGGGATCTCTTCAAGTCGTGTGTAGCTACCTTCTGAGGTAGAAAATGTTTGCGCGTGTAGACTCACAAGTTTTACTGACAGTAACATCAAAATGAAAAGGCTATACCTCTGGTTGTTCATCCTATTCAAAAGTTTAATTGTATCGTTTGCTATAAGAATCACAACTTCGGGTTTATACCCTACTAAATTTTTTTAGTTTGTTTCTATTGTCTGACTGTATGGGTATTTGCTCGGAGAGAAAACATGGGCATGAAGCAGGTCAACGTCTTTGAACGGAGCAAGGTAGAAGAGGTACTTAATTTTGATAAATCAGAATTTTAGCCTGATGCTTAGGTTTGGTGTAATCCCAATGAGGGCTCTCTCTCTTTCAGAAATAAAAAGCTCATTATTAGCGTCCTCCTCAATCATAAAGGTGCGGCTGTATAAATTTTCTCTATCGAATAAGTTTAAGATTGAGATTCCTACTTCGCCAGAAAAATTGCTTCTTTTTTTGACGTTGAATTTATACCAAGCGGAGAAATCGATACGATGATAGTTTGGCAACCTACTGCTATTCCATGATTCGTATTCAATTTCAGGGAAAGTACCCGATTCGCCATTTTCAAGCGTTGCCTGGCCCAAACGTATATAATTGGTGAAGGGTAATCCAGACTTTAAGGTATAGCCTAGAGAAAACTCAAAGGAGGAGTAATTCAATGTTTGGGAGAATTGTAATTGATGCCTGGTATTAATGCGTGAAGGAAAGCGTTGTTCAAATGCATCCACCTTAGAGTCTTGAAAGGTGTAACTCAACCAGGTCCGATAATATTTCCAGCGTTTTTTAATCGTAAGATCAGCCCCTAAGATTTGCTCAGTTCCCGAAATGACGGTTTCCTCTTCAGTCGCCTGAACCTTAAAATTCCATAACAAAGGAGCAAAAACATCTTTGACATATGCGTCTAAATCAACAACCCAACCTGATTTTGAAAGCATTGCTCCTAGCATGAGTTGCTCATTTTTGATCACGGGAATCCCGAACTCTCTGTCGGCAGTCAGCCAGTTTTGTTCTATGGTAGTGGAAAAAATAAAATCATCTTCTTTTAATGAACTGATATATTGATGATAGACTCCGAAAGAAGATTTAAGCATGATTCCAGATGAGAGTTTATAATTAAGCCGAAGCTGTCGATCTAATTTATGTTTATTAAGAGATGTGTATATATTTTGTCTAAGACCAATTCCAACCTGTAGGCCGAATTTAAATTTCCCAAAGTATCTAGTGAAAAAACCATGTGTGTTTCCTTTAGTCTCAATAGATTCAAAAATCTTTTCTTCAAAGAAAAAATCTTCTAAAAAGGTAAAGTCTGATTTTACCCTATTGAACTTATATCCTACATCAAACACATGATTTTCAAAAGGCGAATGGGTCAACCAGAAACGTGATTCAATATTTTGCAAGTTATTGATTCGCTCCTGCACGTCATTATTATTTGATTCATCTTCTTCATTTCTGGTATTGATCAATGCATAATCCATCTCATAGTTTGCATAGGAGGTACTTATTTTGGTTAAAAATACATTAGTCCATTGGCGGATCCAGGTAACATTAGTTCCTCGATTGTTTACGTTGTGCTGTTGTTCCGATTGCAGGAATCTATCGCTATCCTGAGAATCATAATCCAGCTCACTGATAGAACTCAAAAAACTGAAAGAGAAGTCATCTAGCTTGTTTGGTGAGAAATCCAGAGTAAGGTTGAAGTCATGAAAAATCAACTTGCTATTGTATTCAAAATTATCAGTTATGCTTTGCGCATTTTCGGTAAGACTTCCTTCAAATAGTTTATCACTAAGTGAATTAAAAGTTGGGGTGGCTAGAATATCGTTGAAAGATCTGCGGGCAGCTACTGAAATTTGGCCGGCATATTCCGCAAAAGGAGTACTAGCATAAATGTCTCCATGTGTGAGATTTAGATTACTTTCTAATACGGTAGTTTCAGGCTTTCGTGAAGTTATAAGCAATAATCCTGAACTGGCACCACCAAAACTTACAGGAATATAATTTTTGAAAATATCTACTTTTCCTACTAAGGAAGGGATGAAAGCAGAAATATTTCCAAAATAATGAGCTGAATGATAAACCGGAATGTTATTCCAATAAATAAACGTGTTGTCTCTGGAGCTGCCTCTAACGTTTAGCCCACCTGCTGATTCATCCGCTGATCCTATGCCTGCCAGGATTTGAGCAGAGAGCAGTATATCTCGTTCAGAAAGCCCAGGAAGGATTTCCATATTTTGAGCATTGATGGATATTTTGGTAGCTTCATCATCAATGGTTATTCCTTTATTGAGGTACTCCTTCACCACAATCTCCTCTAAGGTGATTGGATTTTTTTTCAATGAGATGGTATTTAGTGAGTCTATTTCTGCTATTGTAAGTTGCTTTTCCTGGTACCCTAGAAATGAAAGTTCCAAAATAGTTTCTCGTGAATTTGGAATGGATATCTCAAAAAATCCCTCTCCATCGGAAACGAACCCCTGGGTAGTTCTCTGGATTCTTGCGGTGGCAAAAGGGAGCGTTTCACCAGTTTCTTGATCTTGAAGTTGAAATCGAATAAATAGCTTTGAAGGAGCCGTGATAGCGATGAAACTTTTAGAGAAAATCTTATATGTAAGTTGATGGCCTCCCAATAGTGAATCGAGAAAAGGGATAAGCGGTTGATCTTCTGCGTTGATGCTTACCTTCCTGTCACCTATATCCTTTACCGAAAAAGAAAAGTGTATATCATAATCTCGCTCAAGTTCTTTGAATACCTTGGAAAGACTCTTGTCACTCGCCAGGTAGTTAATCAGCAATCGCTCTTGTGAAGGGAGAGTAATCGAATAAAATAGCAAACTGATTATCAATAGATCACGCATTGCCTCTTTAATATCTTTGTATGCTAAATCGCATTATTCACCACAAATAGTGGCGGATTGATTCAAGTAATTGATTTACCATAGTTTAATATGCACACTAAATGATTTTTTATTCTTCACATTTGGAGAACGATGTTGTCATCCTATTCGAAATCAATTATCTCCTATTCAACGTGTTACCTTATCTCAATGAATAACACCAAATTTTTGAAGCTAAGTTAAAGAAGTACTGATCTCTGTTTAAGAACTTCTTTCAGTTCACAACACCATTAAGGTTCTGGATGTACTATCGTATTGGTAATCAACATTTAGCGGCTCAAAAACTAATGCAATGGCTGTTTCAACATCATCATTAAGAAAAGACCCTGTGTATATTAAGTGATCGAGAGACCCATCGTACGCTACTTCAATATCAAAAACATAACTCAATTCATCAAGGACATCTGCAAAAGGGGCATTTTCTAGTTTAATGATTCCGCTTTTCCAGGAAGGGACCTTCTGGAGTATCGCTTCTTTCAATTCAATTAGATTATTGTCCCTGAATAGCGTGATTTGACCAGGGCTTAATTGCTGTGTATGCTGCGCTACAGTAACTTCTACCTTTCCAGAATAACAGCCAACATTCAATGATTCTTTTCTGCTTTTTATATTAAAACTAGTACTAAGTACAGAAATATTTCCATTAGCAGTTTTGACGGTGAAATGCGCGCCTTTTTTCACTTCGAAAAATCCCTCTCCTTCGAATTCTAGTATTCTTTTCTCGTCCCAATTCTGCCTGGAATAGGAAAGCTTTGAAGCTACATTCATATGCACCTTTGATCCATCTGGAAGTGTAACTTTTTTCTGTTCAGCATATTTTGTCTTTACGATGGTGTTTAATGGAAATAGATAAAATAGAATAGCTATGATTGAGACTGAAGCAGCGACAGAAACCCAATAAGAGGGTTTCATTTGAATAACGCCTCTATTTTTCTTATGATCATCAATTCGTGATTGAAGGTTATCAAATCCTTTATCTACATTCAATCCGGGGAGTTCTATCTGCTCTGCTGCCTTGATAAGGTCTACAAATTCTTTTCCTTCCGCCGTTTTTTCGAAGGCCATCTTCTGCTCGTCGGATAATTCTCCGTTAAGCCACTTCGCTAAAAAAGTCTCATCCTCTTTCCAATTCATGAGTGTGTCTTTATGATCGTATGCAGTTTACTTTCTTTCACCCTACTTTACCACTCAGATATTCTTACAAATCATTCTCAATTTAATCAACGCATGGTGCATTCTTTTTTCAACAGCTTTCACACTAAGGTCTAATTCATCTGCTATTTCAACATAAGTTTTCTTATCCAATCGATTCATAAGAAAAACTTCTCGCTGGCCATTGGGCAATGCTGTAATTGCTTTTTTAAGTTTTTCTCTCAGTTCTTTATACTCCAAATTAAAACTAGCATCTTCTTCTACGGACGTTCTTGACTGAAACCCAAGGTATCTACGATGGGAATTATCTTTCTTTAATCTTCTGATAAGCAAATTCTGTCCAACCCGATAAACATAGGTCTTAGCCAATTTAGGAGTCACTTTTTTGCAGTTTTTCCAAAGCGTGAAAAAAGCCTCTTGCACCGCGTCTTCTGTATGCTCAGTATTTTGGAATTTATAAAGCAAAAACTTATAAAGCAGAGGCGCTATGGTACGATAGATGTTTTCGTATACGGTTTGTTTGCAGACGTTTTTTTCTTCTTTTTTATCCAAAAAAGGGGTTGCTAGATCGCTAAAATAATGCCCAATAATACCAGATCAGAAAAATTAATCGAATGATTTCATTAACGAGATAGGTGAGCTTGGAAACTTTGTAAAAGTTGCCTACAAAATTTCCTGATTGCAGCTTGTCAACTCTCATGAATCTACAGCTTGGTTTTGGTTAAATTTCATGGGAATAGGTCAAACAAAACTTACCATTTGAATCTTTCAAATGCCATTACAAAGGAGTGAAGCTTGGTCCAGAAAATAAATAACTTTGATCAATAAAAATTTTATAATCATTTAGATTTATCATAAGCGAATTCACGCCTTAATTTGATACTATTACTAATACTAAAAGACTAAAAATGCCAAGATTCTTTTTAAACATCCTAATCATTTTTGTGATGAACACTGCTATTTCACAAGATAGTTTTCAGAGCAAATTTCAGAGTAATACCCGACCTTCCAGAGAAAAAATGCGAATTGATTTTGAGGACGAAGCAGGAAATAAAGGGTTTCTACCGATATCTATCATTAAGGGAAATAATGATGGCCCGGTATTTACTATCGTAGCAGGTGTCCATGGTTATGAATATCCGCCAATAGTGGCTACCCAAGCATTAATGAAAGAAATTAATGAGGAGCAACTTAATGGGACCATCATTGTGATCCCAATCGCCAATATAGCTTCATTCTTCACTCGAACACCCTTTATTAATCCTCAGGATCAAAAAAATCTAAATAATGCTTTTCCCGGAAAGGCTGATGGAAGTATCACAGAACGCATAGCACATTACATCACTACAACTATTATTCCTGTTAGTGATGTCTTTCTTGATATCCATGGTGGCGATGCACCCGAGGATTTAATTCCTTTTATATGCTACTACAATAATACAGGAAGACCAGCTCAAACAGCTTTAGCTAAGAAACTATCTGAAAATAGCGGATTTCAGTATGTGGTTTCTTATCCTTATGCGCTATCAGATAGCGATCCGGCCAAGTATACCTTTAAACAAGCGGTGCAAGATGGAAAGACAGCCTTAAGTATTGAATCCGGGAAACTAGGATACGTACAAGAAGAAAACGTGGAACTAGTTAAAGAAGGAATCTATAATATGCTTGCAAATATGGAGATGTACTCAAATGGCACGGGCCCTCATCCCAATATAATCTATCTCAATGACCAAACTTACATAAGAGCCACGTTACAAGGCATTTTTTACAGCGAATATAAAGCTGGAGATATCGTCAAAAAAGGTGATATTGTCGGTTATACTACGGACGAATTTGGAATGGTTTTAGAGGAATTTAAAGCGCCAAAAGATGGAATCATTTTATATAAATTTGCTACACCACCCATAAATATTGATGACACAGTAATGTGTATTAGTTCAAAAGTAGATGGTATTAAAAACTAAAGGGCACCTCTAAAAACTCAGTTCAAGAATTTGAGGTAGCGATTTTTTTCCTGAGACAAGACGTCAAAAACGGAGTTTAGCGACGTAAAAATAAATATTTTTGATAACGAAGTATCAGGCAAAAAGATCATCTCAAAAATTGAAAGTGGGTTTTTAGAGGTGTCCTAAAGCCTGTACAGAGCAAAGAAACCTTTCTAGACTTCTGAATAATATTTTTTGATCCGATGGCAAAGCATCGCTTATTGGACCAATAAAAAGGACTGGCTTTATAAAATATTTTAAGAAAGCTCAAACCTTGATGTTTTCGATAAATCTACAAAACCTATCTGAGACTATCTCCATTGAACGGTCCTGATTTTGTGTTTTTCTTAAAAGAATCTGGTGTGTTTTCAAAATAGCCTTTCAAAGTTCAGCAATCAAAAGTTCTTTATTGAAATGCCTATGTGAGATAATACTTCAGAACTCCTGACTCGACGTAAATTTTTCTGTCACAAACACACCATAATGGTAGACAGAAAATGTTTTTTTAATCATATAATCCGCATTATTCACCACAAATAGTGGCGGTTTGATTCAAGTAATTGATTTACAATAGTTTAATATTCATACTGAATGATTTTTGATTCCTCAAATTTGGGGAAAGATGTTGGCATCCCATGCGAAATCAATTATCTCTTATTCAACGTGTTACCTCATCTCAATGAATAACACCCGAATTTTTCGGGATAAGAATGTTTTGAATTTAAAATGGTATAGTTTGTGACAAAGAGAATTTACGAACTATCTTCAGCTATTACCTCATTTTAGGGGTCAGGTCAGATGTTCTGTACTTATTTTTCTAACAGGTTGAGAGCCCATAAACTTTACAACCTTATTTGAATCACTTGTATGATCATAGGACAGTTCGGGCATCAAAGTATAACCGGATACTTGATTTATCATTTTCTTGAGTGCTAACGTCACTAATTAATACTAACGTGGTCACGTTATGTTACTTTTAACTATGTCTTGAAATTCGGGTTAAATCAGAGCAACAGACAGCTTTATTCTTCAGAGATGTCCCCAATCAATGAACCATTGTGATGAATAGGCTAGAGATTGACAATATGGTGATTCAAAAAGAAAATGACCTGATCTTATTTGTTTTGAATGATGGCTATTACATTTTAAAATAGCACTACATAATCCACCCGAACCTTCACCATCACCTCACTCCTTTCCTGTATCTTAAATCTATCTGAAATTCTATAACCTATGATCCAGGCAATGTCATTCCCTGACACAAGCACTAATACTTCTTCTTTCTTAGCTACAGGTACCTTTAGGTCGATCAATAAATCGCTTACCTTTTTTGCACCTTGCATGCCTAAAGGTTGAAACTGATCCCCCGATTTCCACCTTCTTACCCGCAAAGGAAAGGTTAGTTTAGCGCTATCCAATAGCGCTATATTTTTATCTTTTATAGTCAAATTCTTTAAAGAATTGTTTCCTCTCTCTAATTTCTGCAGTTGGACTTCTAATGACCTCCCAAAACCTACTTTATAGGTCCCTTCACCATCAATCTGTACTTCATTATGTTCATAAGTATTTGATTTCCTCAAGAACAATGAATCCCGATCCATTAATACCTTCCATTCCGGTGTTTCAAAGACCTTTCCGGAGTGACTTCTTGCTTGAAAAATCTCCTTAGCAGTCACATAGTTAAATCCATAGTAAGAAAGTATTTCATACAAAATCAAGAGGTCTGTGTGTTCTCTAATCCAACTCAGATCCAGCTCTTTTTCTACCTGATTAAAATGTATCTCTAGTATTTTCTCTGCTCGCTGGTGAAGGAAATCGGCAAGTAGGTTCAGTCGCTCATGGGTGTTCTTAAACGTACCCTCTAGCGAAGGATTAATTTCTTTAAGAGTAGGAATCACTTCTAACCGAACCTTGTTCCGATTATAGTCTGTTCTAAGATTAGAAGCATCCTCTCTCCATGAAAGCCCTTTTTCTTGTGCAAAGAAAAGAAGTTCCTTTTTGGTCGCAAACAACAAGGGCCGGATGATTTGTTCATTCTCAACGGGAATTCCGGCCAGGCCCTTAACACCAGTCCCACGAGTAAGATTTAAAAGTGTGGTTTCCAAACAGTCACTAAGGTGATGGGCGGTGGCTATTTTCTGGTATTCTTTTTTCTGACATAGTTCTGTGAACCACTCATATCGCTTTTTACGTGCTTCGGTTTGAATGGACTTTCCTTGCAATTCAATTTTTTTGATAAAACAAGCGATACCTTTCTCTCGCATCCTCTCCGAAACAAAATCTTCGTCTTCATCGGATGCTTGTCCACGTAAACCAAAGTTGCAGTGAGCAACAGCTATTCCAAAATTCGTTTCTTGAAAAAGTTCAAGCATTACCATGGAATCCAGCCCACCGCTTACTGCCAGTAAGACTTTCTCTTCTTTTTTAAGCAGTCCGTTTCTTTCGATGAAATTGTGGAACTGTTTTTGTAATTCGTGCAAGGGCTTAATCGTTAATTTTATGACTTATGCAGAAAATTCTCCAATTCAGTATCTGTTTTCTTTCCCTATGCAACGCTTTTCACGCTTTATCGCAGGAGATAGACCGCATTAAATACAAAGCTGATGAATTATACGAATTCAGGAAAAAAGGTCAGAAAATACGACGATTGATTGGGAATGTGATCTTTGTCCAGGAGACTTCTACGATGTATTGTGATAGTTCACTTTATTATGTAAAAGACAATGTAATGGAAGCCTACGGAAGGGTCAAAATTGTCGACGACTCAGTTACTATAACCTCAAGAAAACTGATTTATGATGGCGATACAAGAGATGCCAACCTTCGCGAAAAGGTGGTATACACGAAAGGGGAGCGAAAACTAGTCACTGACTTTTTGGACTATAACATGGATACAGAAGTAGGGAACTACTTCAACTCTGGAACACTAAGCGACTCCACCAATATTTTGGAAAGTGAAGTGGGTTACTTCTACGGTCTTGCTGACTATGCCCTTTTCTGGACAGATGTTGTGCTAATAGCTCCTGATTACACACTTGAAACAGATACACTCCATTACAACACTATCACCAAAATCGCTACTACTACAGGAAATACCATTATCACTACAGAAGATGAAACTATTCTTCATGCGGATGGCGGAGAGTTCCGCACAGAAATTGATCAATCTGACTTTATCGATGGGACGATTGAAACAGATGATTATTACATGGAAGCTGACGAGCTATTTTTTGATGACCTCAAAAAGCTTTATGATGCAACAGGAAACGTGAAACTTACCGCTAAGAACGATGACGTGATCATTACAGGAGATGAAGGATACAACGATGATAAAAAGGGAATCAGCAAAGTTTATGGAAACGCAGTGATGAGAAGGATCTTGGAACAAGACACCTTATATCTCTCCGCGGATACACTAGTCTCCATTGAGAGTGAGTACGACTCAGCCAAACGAATTCTTGCTTATCCAAACGTAAAAGTCTGGAGGTTTAATTTGCAAGGCCTAGCTGACTCTGCTTCCTATTTCTTAAAGGACTCGCTGTTGTTTTTCTACGAAGACCCCATTTTCTGGAATAGAAAAAATCAAATATGGGGAGATACAGTTATTGCTGAAATCACCGAAGATGAAATAAAAACCATGTTTTTACAACAAAATGCGCTCCTGGCTGATGAAGATACGTTAGGCAATCACAATCAAGTCAAAGGCCGCACTATGGAGGCTATTTTTAAGGAATCCATCATCGATAAAATTTACGTCAATGGGAATGGTGAAAGTATTTATTACGAAGTAGATGAAAGTGATCCTAATGATATGTTCCTTTTAGGAATGAACCGTATTCTTTGTAGCGATATCACCATCCGATTTATTAATGAAGAATTGGCCAATATTTCCTTTTATATCAAGCCTGAAGGAAAATTCATTCCTCCTCATGAATTGACCCCTGATGTACAAGTACTCGGGGGTTTTGTCTGGCGATCAGATGAACGACCTAGTCTGGAAGAAGTACTTCAGGGGACCTCCAGAAACCTACCATCAAAAGAAATGGAGCCCACACCGCTCTTACCGGCTAAGGAAACAACTATTAAAAGACTGAAAGAAAGTCCCCAAAAAGAGCTGTTAAAAAATATTAAGTCTGATGGGTAAAGACCTAAAACAGGTTTCCGTTTAGCATGCAAGTCCTTACTTTTGCGAATCAATGAAATCATGAAGGAAATTCGATTATTTTTTCTGATAATCTTAGTTGTTGGAGTAGGAAGTTGCAGTAGATTCAGAAGAATCCAAAAGAGTGGGGATTGGAAAGCAAAATATGAAGCAGCAATTCAATATTACGAAAACAGAGATTATCACAGAGCCGAAATACTTTTAGACGAAATAAGGCCCATCATGAGGGGTACCGCTGAGGCCGAGCTTGGAGAATTTTATTTAGCTTATTGTTACTACTATCAAAAACAGTACATTCTTAGCGCACATCATTTTGAAGAATTCGTAAGAGTCTACGGACGTTCAGAATATATGATGGAGGCCTCTTACAGGCATGCCTACTCTCTTTATCTGCAGTCACCGGATTATCAATTAGATCAAACAGTGACCTACCAGTCAATTGCTGCTATGCAAAACTTCATTAACCGATATCCTGGGTCTGATTATGCTGTTGAGGCAGATAGTGTTATCGATCGTATGCAACAAAAGCTCGAAAAAAAAGCATATGAGCAGTGTAAACTTTATTTTAAGTTAAGAAGGTATAAGTCTGCGCTGACTGTTTATGATAATTTTAAAGATGACTATCCAGATTCAAAATATCAGGAGGAAGTAGCGTTTCTTAAAATTCAAACTTCCTTTGATTATGCCAAAGAAAGCATTTTATCAAAACAACAAGAACGTTTTCAAACTGCCATTGATGCCTACCTTGAACTAATAGATAAGTACCCTGATGGCGAATACCTAAAAGAAGCAGAAAAAATTTATGCGGAAAGCATAGAGGAAATTACTAAGTTTGCAGATTCAAACTAAACAAGTGATATGCAACATATAAATAATTCCATCATAACTAGAGACAATCGAGAAATTTTGGAACCCACGGGCAACCTGTATGAGTCTATTGCAATTATTGCAAAAAGAGCCAGACAAGTAAGTAGCAATCAAAAAGAAGAGCTGAACGCAAAGCTTGCAGAGTTTGCATCTTCAGTAGATAACCTCGAAGAAATTTTCGAAAACAGAGAGCAAATAGAAATCTCCAGATTTTATGAGCGTATGCCTAAGCCCTCTACTACGGCAGTTGATGAATTTTTGAACGGTGAATTGAACTTCAGATTACCAGTAGAAAAGACTAACTCCTGATCATTTTGTGATAAATTAATCGCCATGCTGGCGGGCAAAAAAATATTATTAGCGGTTTGTGGATCTATTGCTGCCTATAAAACCGCCTTTTTTGTGCGAATGTTAAAGAAGGAGGGTGCTGAAGTGCAAATCATCATGACAAAAAGTTCCAAGGATTTTATCACCCCACTCACCTTGGCGACGCTTTCAAAAAATCCCATATATACTTCCTCTTTTAATGAAGAAAATGGAGAATGGAATAATCATGTGGCATTAGGTTTATGGGCTGATTTAATGATCATTGCACCATTAAGCGCTAATACACTCGGCAAGATGGCAAATGGCATTTGCAACAATCTTCTATTAGCAACTTATCTTTCCGCAAAATGTCCGGTTATTGTAGCTCCTGCCATGGATTTGGATATGTATCAGCATCCAACCACTCAGGATAACCTAAAGAAACTTTGTGCTTTTGGCAATGAAGTAGTAGAAGCACGCGATGGTGAACTGGCAAGCGGACTTTCGGGACAGGGACGAATGGCCGAGCCGGAAGAGCTACTTGAAATCGTAAAAAAAAAATTGGCACATTCAGAAAAGCTTGCTGGCAAAAAAGTGTTGATCACCTCAGGACCTACTTATGAAGCCATAGACCCTGTTAGGTTTGTAGGAAATCATTCCTCTGGGAAAATGGGTAAGGCCCTTGCCGAAAAATTTAAAGCAGTAGGAGCGGAAGTAACCATGATATCCGGACCAGTTGATCAGTTGCCACAAGCTATAGAGGTCATTCAGATTACCTCAGCGGAAGAGATGCTCCGTGAGACTGAAAAAAAGTATACTCAAAGTGATATTGTTGTTTTCACCGCAGCAGTATCTGATTTTAAACCCTCCAATCCATCACCACAAAAAATAAAGAAGAAAGAAGGAAATGGAACCTTAGATTTAAAACTCAGTAAAAACCCTGACATTGCCGCAACTCTTGGAAAGGTGAAAAAGCACCAATTACATATTGGTTTTGCCTTGGAAACAGCTAATGAGGAGCATAATGCAAAAGAAAAACTTATAAAGAAAAACTTGGATCTTATTGTCTTAAACTCTTTGAACGATAAAGGAGCGGGATTTCAGAAAAACACCAATCGGGTTACTTTCTATGATAAACAGAATAATGAACAAAGATTCGAGTTGAAGAGTAAACAAGAGGTAGCAGAAGATATTGTAGCTTATGTGATTCAACATCAATGAGAAAAGTTCTTATCCTATTTATTTTTTCAGGTTTTGCATCCAGTGCGCAAGAGCTAAATTGCCAGGTTATTGTGAATGCTCAGCAAATTCAAACGACAGAACGGGCGATTTTCACAGACATGGAAACGGATTTTGCGCAATTTTTGAACGGCACTAAATGGACCAATGATAAGTTTGAGCCCGAAGAAGTTATTAATTGTAATATCTTGCTCACTATTACAGAAATGCCAAGTGTAGGTGTTTTCAGTGCATCGGTACAAGTGTTGGCAAGCCGTCCGGTATATGGTTCCGCTTATGAAACGGTAGTACTCAACTTTGCAGATCGGGACTGGTCATTTGAATTTCTACAATCTCAACCTCTTCAATTTAATGAGAATACATTTACGAACAACATCACTTCTTTGCTTGCTTATTATGCATACATGATCATCGGCTTTGATTATGATACTTTTTCAGAATTAGGAGGTGAACTTTATTTTGAAAAAGCTTTTGAGGTTGTAAACAATGCGCAGAACTCAAACTATACAGGATGGGAACAATTCAACAGTGTCAGAAACCGCTATTGGCTGATTGAAAACATAAGAAATCCTCAACTTGAGCCCATTCGCAAGGCTATGTATACCTATCATCGTCTAGGTTTAGATATCATCTCTGAAGACAGGGTAGCCTCAGAGAAAATTATTTTAGCCGCACTCGAAGACATCCAAAAGGCAAACCGGATAAGACCTAGATCTATTTTGATGATCAGTTTTATAGATGCTAAATCCGGAGAATTAATTCAGCTTTTTTCTGAAAGTGATCTACCTACCCGAAGACAAGCCTATAATCTACTCAATAACCTGGATCCATCAAGAACATCCGAATATAAGGCTTTGATAGAGTAGCACCTATCCTATCTTTACGCACTGAAAAAAGGATATGATCACTTCTCTTTCTATAAAGAACTATGCGCTAATCAAAGAGCTAAAGATGACCCCAGACCAACACTTGAATATCATCACGGGAGAGACCGGGGCGGGAAAATCAATTATATTAGGAGCTGTAGGATTATTACTGGGTAAAAGGGCGGATACGAAGTTGTTATTAAATGAAAGTGAAAAGTGTATTGTAGAAGGGACCTTTGACATTTCAAGTTATAAGCTTCAACCATTGTTTGATCATCACGAACTAGATTACACCGACGATTGTATCATCCGAAGAGAAATTAGCCCAGCAGGCAAATCACGTGCATTTATTAACGATACCCCTACTACTCTTCCTGTTCTAAAAACAATCGGAGAGAGATTAATGGACGTCCATTCGCAACATGAGTCCTTGGCTTTAGGTGACCATTCTTATCAACTGGAAGTTCTTGATACTTTTGCATCTCATCATGAACTTATCAATGCCTACCGTGAAATATTTTTCTTCTACGAAAAAGCTGGGAAAAAACTTCAGCAGCTCGAAAAACAAGCCTCTGAGCACGCTGAAGATGCGGATTATAAACAGTTCCAATTAGAAGAACTCGTAAAGGCTGATCTGGACAATCTGCACAAAGAGGAGCTGCAAGAAGAATTGGAGGTCTTGGAAAATGCCGAAGATATTAAATTAAAGCTTGCTCAATCCATGGGGATGTTGGATGAGTCAGACCTTGCTATTCTCCAACAACTCACTCAGGTCAAAACCTTGATACAATCCATTTCTAGTTTTTCAAAAGAATTGGAACAATCAAAAGAACGTCTGGAAAGCACAACGATTGAACTCCAGGATATCTTTAATGAATTTCAACGAATTCAGGATAGAACCGCTCATGATCCGGAACGTGCGCAGGCGCTTAAAGAAAGGTTAGACGTATTAAATCGATTAGAGAAAAAACATCATGTTCTTGAAGTAGAGGAACTTAGAAAAATCAGAGATTTATTGGATAAAGAACTCCAGATTACTTTCAATCTGGATGAGGAAATAACGAAGGCTAAAAACGAACTGGCCAAAAATGAAAAACTATTGAATGAGGTTGGAGCTAAGCTTACTGAATCGCGAAAACTCTCGGCACTAAATCTTGCCGATGAAATAGAGAAAATCATTCACCGGATAGGAATAGAAAACGGCACAATTGATATTTTAATAAAATCCCAATTACCCACACAAGACGGCTTAGATAAAATAGAACTATTATTTAGTGCAAACAAAGGCATTAAGCCACAGGAGCTAAAAGAGGTAGCTTCAGGAGGAGAATTTTCCCGATTAATTTTCGCTATAAAGTTCCTCATTGCAGATAAAACGGCTTTACCTACCCTCATTTTCGATGAAATAGATACAGGTGTTTCCGGAGAGGTAGCCTCGCAGATGATCCAAATGATAAAAAATATGGCACAAAATCACCAAGTGATAAGTATTTCTCATCTTCCACAGTTTGCGGCTGGTGGAGATGTGCACTACTTTGTTTATAAAGACCACACTTCTGATAGGTCGGTAAGCAAGATAAGAAAACTGGAAGGAGAAGAGAGAGTAAACGAAATCGCTAAAATGATTGGAGGAGAGAGGCCCGGAGGTTCGGCCTATGAAAGCGCAAAAGAGTTGCTTCAATTATCATAAATTGCAAAATCTACACATACCTAAATTCATAAACATACATGTCATACCATCTATTAAAAGGCAAAAGAGGTATTATCTCAGGTGCTTTGGATGAAAACTCCATTGCCTGGAAAGTTGCTGAAAAAGCTTATGAAGAAGGAGCAACATTCATACTAACGAACGCTCCTAGCGCTATAAGAATGGGTGAACTTCGTAAACTTGGAGAAAAAGTGAATACTGAAATCATTCCGGCAGATGCTACTTCTATAGAAGATCTTGAAAACCTTTACCATCAATCCATGAATGTCTTGGGAGGAAAAATTGATTTCGTCCTGCATTCGATAGGCATGAGTCCAAACGTGAGGAAAAAAAGGGACTATGGCAACCTTAATTACGATTGGTTTCAAAAAACCTTGGACGTTTCTGCTTTGTCTTTTCATAAAATGATGCAAACCGCAGAAAAGCTCGATGCCATGAATGAGTGGGGATCTATCTTGGGTCTATCTTATATTGCAGCTCAACGAACGTTCCCAGACTATTCAGATATGGCGCAGGCAAAAGCATTATTAGAATCGATTGCCAGAAGCTACGGTTATCGAATGGGAAAAGAAAAGAAAGTGCGTGTTAATACAATATCACAATCTCCAACCATGACCACTGCCGGTTCGGGTGTTCCGGGTTTCGATATATTTCTTGAATTTGCCGATAAAATGTCACCACTTGGGAATGCGGATGCAGAAAGCTGCGCAGACTATTGCATCTTGTTGTTCTCGGATTTGAGCCGAATGGTTACGATGCAGAACCTGATGCACGATGGAGGTTTTTCCACATCAGGAATCACCGAGGCACTTATTGAAGATTTGAAAAAATAAATGAATTGAACCAGGCTCTTACTATAGCTCTGGCAAGCTGCAAACAAAGAAAATGGATCATTCAGATAAAGCAAGGACTATAAATTAGCAGATTTCTAAATCCAAATGTGGCCATATGCATGCTAACCCTCATTTTTTATATTTAAAAAGTGCCTACTTCAATAAATGAATTTGCATTCTGAAAAGACCCTTCATTCATCAACCTATCTTTTTAGATCAATCCCTGATAAAATTCCATGATTTCATTCCCCAATGCCAAAATCAATCTTGGCCTCAATATTCTGCGCAGGAGGGAAGATGGATATCATGCCATTGAAAGCTGCTTCTACCCCATTAAATGGCAGGATAGCGTAGAGGTGGTAGAAGCTAATTCGTTTGCCTTTCATTCCTATGGTTTGAACATTCCGGGCAACGTTGATTCTAATTTATGTGTTAGAGCCTACCAGCTTTTCAAGAAAGATTTTGATCTGGCTCCCGTTACCATTCATTTGCTTAAGCAAATACCCATGGGAGCCGGTCTTGGAGGTGGCTCGGCCGATGGAGCTTTTACACTTAAATTATTAAATAACTTTTTTCGGCTAGGGCTCTCCCTCCATACGTTAGAAAAATATGCGCTATTACTTGGGAGTGACTGTCCTTTTTTCATTAAAAACCAAGTGGCTGTAGCGAGTGGAAGAGGGGAAATCTTAAAGCCAATAGATCTGGATCTTTCCAGCTATTATCTGGCAATCCATAATCCAGGAGTTCACATTTCTACTAAAGAGGCTTACCACATGATTGTTCCTAAAGCACTTGATAAATCAATAGCAGACATCCTGAAGCTCCCGATTAATCAGTGGCAAGAACATCTAAAAAACGACTTTGAAAAATCCATATTTAAGAACCACCCTGAAATTCAACAGCTAAAAGATGAGATGTATAAAGAAGGTGCCTTGTATGCTTCTATGACAGGGTCTGGTAGTGCAGTGTTTGGGATTTTTGAAGAGGAAAAAGAAAAAGATTGGAGATGGATCACCTTATAGGTCGATGAGTGGTGGAAATAAAAGGAGAAATTCAGGATTCTATTCTTACACTAGACCAATCATCTGATAGCATTAAAAAGGATAATCATCAAGATGAAAAGACGTCGCCTTTGATTAACCCGAAAAATTCAGGTGTTATTCATTGAGATGAGGTAACACGTTGAATAAGGGGTAATTGATTTTGAATGAAAGGACAACATGGCTCCCCGATATAGAATGGACTAAAGTTGATAGCAATTAGTTCGCGCGTTTTGAGTGATAGATTAAGGTTATCTCAGACTTTTTTCTTGATAAAAACTTCAGGTTCACTTTTGCTTCAAAACAAGCTCAATCATTTCAATCAAATTCCATTCGATAATCCAATTTGGCGCATTCTGAACCTAGCCCTACTTTTGTGGTTACTTAAAGTAATTCCAATCATCAGCTTGTTTTCTAGGCTTAAAGATAGCGACACACATTTAGACTTTAGAACTAAAAAAGGTTTTAGTTGCCTCTATGAGCGGCACGCGAGAAAACTTTTTACCATCTGTTTTAGTAGAATCCAAAATCGGGAAGAGTCAGAAGAAATTGTTCACAACCTATTTCAGTCAATTTGGGAACGAAGGAATGAAATTGTAAATGAAGATGGCTCAATAGAACGCTATCTTGTGAGAGCTGCTAAGCTCAGGACAATAGATTACTTCCGTAGAAAAACAAACAAAGCGAATCTGGAAACCAGTGATTTAGAAGATCACTATGGAGCAGAAAATCGTACAGAAGATCATTATCTCTATAATGAACTTAAAAATAAGGTTGAATCTTTAGTTGATCAGTTGCCTCGTACTTGCCGAAAAGTGTATCAGCTCAGTCGCGAAAAAGGACTGAGCAACAAAGAAATAGCTTCCGTGCTGTTGATTTCTGAAAAAACAGTGGAATCTCATATGACTAAAGCGCTTTCTCACCTACGGAAAAACCTGACAGAATATTCTGCGATATGGATTGCGTTGCTACTTAATGCTTAGCCTACAGAGGTCACATGAATCGGACTGAAGTGCCCTAGGATTTAATTTTTTTGAATTAGGCTTTTAACTCGCATTACTCACCACAACTAGTGGAGGTTTGATTCAAGTAATTGATTTACAGTAGTTTAATATTCATACAGAATGATTTTTGATTCCTCAAATTTGGGGAACGATGTTGGCATCCCATTCGAAATCAATTATCTCTTATTCAACGTGTTACCTCATCTCAATGAATAACACCCGAATTTTTCGGGTTAACGCTGCTAAACTCCGTTTTTGGCGCCTTGTCTCAAAAAAAACGCTACCTCCTATTCTTGAACTGAGTTTTTAGAGGTACCCTTAGTAAATAGCTCTAGCAAGCTGCAAACGAAAAAAATGGATCATTCAATAAAGCAAATACTACGAATCAGCAGCTTTCTAAATCCCAAATATGCTCATATACATGCAAAAACCCCATTTTCATATTTATTGAATGCCTGGTTCAATAATTTTTTTTATTTAGGACTCAGGGGTACACCTCATTTGTGCGATTACTTAAAAAAACGCATACTAAATGATAGTAACTCCAGATCTTCTAAGGAAATTCAGCGAGGGCAAGTGCACCCACGAGGAAATCCGCCAAATTGAACGTTGGCTATCCTCGGAGAAGGATGATGCAGTTCTCTCCGATGAGGAAATCGGCGATTCAATCGAAAATATCCGAGTCAAACTAAATCAAACCATCTCTGACTTTCAGCCAGGGCTAAAGGTGGTCCCACTTTATAAAAAGGCAATGCGTTACGCAGCGGTTGCAATCATCCTTTTCACGATTGGGGTCTTAACGTATCGTATTTTAAATGACGCTACCTATGCGGGTAATGGCGAGCTAGCCTACTTTCAAGATTACAAAACCATAGAGACTCAAAGAGGCCAGAAAAGAACGGTGAAACTACCTGATGGCTCAATGGTCCGATTGAATTATGAAACACAAATCAAGATACCCGAGCAGTTTGAAGAAAATCAGCGTGTGGTCTACCTCGCAGGACATGCTCATTTTAGCGTAGCTCACAATCCCGAGAAACCATTCATTGTCTACACAGATCATTCCAGGACTCAGGTGTTAGGCACTTCTTTCGACCTTAACACATCAAAAAAGGGGAAAGGAACAGAGATCATTGTAACCAGTGGTAAAGTAGTGTTTTCTGAAAGAAGTGACGCGAATAATCTAGTCACTCTTACCGTAAATGACCGAGCCGTTTTACAAGCTGATAATGAAATTAAGGCGAGTATCGTAGATTCGGAAAGACTCACTGCATGGAGAAAAAATAAGCTCATTTTCGAAAAGGCAACCTTAGAAGAGATCATTGATGTGCTAGAGCCATGGTTCGATGTAAACATCAAGGTGTCACGACCGGAACTGCTGAGCGTAAAGTATCGGTTCTCAAAAAACAATCCATCTCTTGAGGCAGTCCTCAGGCAATTAGGTGAATTGGGAAATTTCAGATTTCAGATCAAGGAAAAGGAAGTAACCATTGACTAAACAAATGAAAGTGAGAAGAATAATGCGCATCTATCTTAGGTGCTTTATGCTGGTGTTTGGCAGCACCGGCTTACCGCTAGCATGTCTTGGTCAAGTGGATATTTTGAGCCAGAGATTTACCCTAAACATCGAGGACAAATCCATAGAAGAAGTATTTACCATTTTGAGCGAGGAAACTGGATATGAGTTGAATTATACTTATACCTATTTAGACCGAAACATCACCAAAAATTACCAAGATGAAAGGCTTGAAGAGATCATCAGGGATGTGTGGGGAAGAGAGGATATCAGGCTGGTGGTAAACAATCAAACAATTGATCTCATTGCAAAACCCAAAAAAATGGATGAAGAACCGAAAGCGCTGCTGAAGGGTACCATCAAGGATGAAAGCAACGAGCCTTTGCCAGGAGTCGCGGTGAGAATAGGAGGCACTTCTAAGGGTACCATAACCAACGCTCAAGGTCAGTATTTGATTGAATTTCAGAAATCGGGAAGTTATGAAATTGAAGCATCGTATCTCGGCTTTGAAAAGAAGTCAAAAAAAGTTCAGATAAAAGCGGCCAATAGTGTTGCGCTTAATTTTTCATTAACGCCGGATGTATCATCGCTTGATGAGGTGGTGGTCATAGGCGAGACCGAAGCGGAAATTAAAGAGCAGGAGCCGCTTCAGGTGGAAAGCCTTCAGGTAAATGCCATAGCAGCTCAGGTTAGAGATTTGTCAGAGGCTTTAGTCACTGTTCCTGGTGTGCAGATACGTTCTGATGGCTCTTTAGGTGGCAGGGCAAATATCTCCTTGAACGGACTGAGTGGACAGGCGGTGCGAACCTATATTGATGGACTTCCTTTTGAGTTTGTGTACCCATTTCTATCCATCACGGACGTGCCCATGAACAGTGTGAGGAGAATGGATGTGTATAAAGGGGTTGTTCCTTCGGATGTAGGTACAGATGCTATGGCAGGCGCTATTAATATCATCTCAGAAAATTATTCTTCGAACTACTTGAGCAGTTTTTACACTCACGGATCATTCAATACCCATCAGGCCGGAGTGTACGGAAGCTTAAAACTAAATGAGCTTATTTCAATACAGCTAAATGCTTCCTACAACTATTCAGATAATGATTTTCTTATTCATGCGGAAATTGCTCAAGCTGATGGATCCATTAAAGAGGAGAAGGTGAGAAAGTTCAACGATGCCTACGAAATGAAGGCGGGCGAAGTGGGCATCACTTTAAACAAAAATAGGGTTGTAGATCATGGAAAAGTAAGTATTAATTACTCTGAATTCTTCAAGGAAGTAAACAACGGCTTAAGAATAGGAAGAATTTCTTTTGGAGAGGTGTTTTACGAGGTGGACGGACTGGTAACCAAGGCATTGTTTGAAAAACAAGTAGGAAAACTTAAAGTAACGAATAACCTGGCTATCTCCCTAATGAAATTACATTTAATAGACACATCCAGCAGAACGTATGCTTGGGACGGTACGTTTAGAGAGAGATTAAACGGTCAAAGAGGGGAGATTAATCGTGGCAATCCAAGCTCTTCGGATCGCAACCAGGATAGTTTTATCAACAGAGCGACGCTCATTTACAATTTTTCCGAAAGCAGCTGGCTGAGCCTAAGCAATGTTCATGCTTATCAAAATATTTTAGGGAGGAATCCTGAGATTTCAAATCCCGATGAGGACTTCCTTTCATTTCCACAAACGCTCACTAAAAACGTTACCGGCTTACTTTATGGACGTCAAGCAGGCAAATTTTCAATTAATGTCGCAGGAAAATATTACTTCTATGAAGTGGATGGAAGGGACTCTCAGGTCAAGCCTATTTCGTCCCAGGATCGAGACATTGGATACTATGCAGCTCTAAAATATGACTTTGACTCCAAAATGTATGTAAAGACCTCATTTGAACGTGGCATCAGAATCCCCAATGCAGTAGAATTTTTTGGTGATGGTACGGTCACCAGCCCCAATACGTCTTTAGTCCCGGAAGAGAGCTCCAATTTGAACATCGAATTTGGAATTGCCTCAAAGAAAGCATCAACATCTCCCTGGAGAACATCTATTAATGGATTTCTACGTAATCAAAAGAACTTATTGCAGTTGGATAGTCAGCCACTGTTTCCCGCTTTTATCAACCAGAGAGGTGTTCGAACGTTGGGCTTTGAGTTCGAGTGCAGACTGGACTTCCTAAAAAAATTCTCTTATTCCGGCAATCTGATGAAACTCAGTCAGGTTATAACTGAGCTGGACGAAGATAACGTTGGAGTTGACTTAATAGGCACACCGGTTCCCAACACCCCTGACTTTATTGTTTTCAACGAATTAAAATTCAACACTTCTGCTTTTGAAAATGAGTCCGAAAACTTTAGCGTTTACGCTCAATACTATTTTGTAGATACGTTTAATCATATTCCTGTTGGGGGTGTCTTCAATCCTGATAACTGGGTGCCGGTGCAACATCGGGTAAACATTGGCTTTTCCCTGAGTTTTCTGGAGCAAAGCTTAAATCTATCTGCCAATGTTTTCAATGTCCTGGATGAGGAACTATTCGACAATTTTAGTGCCCCCCGTCCGGGCAGAAATTACAACTTAAGGCTACAATACAAATTACATAAC
>JBCCLN010000041.1:0-22193 GCA_039026865.1 Bacteroidota bacterium
AGCTAACTAAAATTACCTTTTGTAAGATTATGATTTTCAATTAGTTGCATTTTAATTAGATGGAAAAATTCGGGTGTTATTCATGCGATGAGGTAACACGTTGAATAAGAGATAATTGATTTCGGATGGGATGCCAACATCGTTCCCCAAATTTGAGGAATCAAAAATCATTCAGTATGAATATTAAACTACGGTAAATCAATTACTTGAATCAACCCGCCACTATTTTTGGTGAATAATGCGGGTTAAGAAAAGACTTCCCTTGGAGAGATGAGAGAACTCCGTCCGGTTAACATCATCTCGATTCCAGATCAAAGTCAGTCGATTGAACATGGTCTTTTGTAGATAATTTATTTAGTGAGTCTGCTCCGAAAACTTTGTTTCAGGCGTTTTCAACCCTCGAATTTGACCGTATGGGTCGATTTTTGATTTGATTTTGACTTTTCAGAGTGGACTCATTTAGTGGCTCTAAGAAAACTGCCTCTTTAGTAAGAAAATGATGTTTCTAGTTTCCGATGTGTGTGTTCTTAGATTTTGATGGGTTTATCATTATCGAATCTATTCGAGAGATTCTGATAAAAAAACAAAACCATCGGTTTACCCTCCATTTATCCAAAACTTAGAATGAGTTTTTGAAAAATTGATAAAACGCCCGGCTCAGGCATGACTAACACCTACTGTTAACCATGCTTTCACACCTACTGGACAAGTGGCTAATCCACATTATCGTGCAAAAATTTGTTATTGCCTAGTATCTGATTATCTTCATTCAAATTGTATTTAGAGATACTTCTCTCTGAAGAATGAGGTGTATTTTGGAGTTTAATCTTCTTGCGCTTATAGGCTGGGACATCCAATCGCTCTTTAAACTCGTCTGTCGCCATTTCAAACTTCTTGCCTTCAAAAAGCTGCTCACGCTTTAAACGTTCCTGTGCTAGACGCACCTGTTTGGAATGAGGGGTAGTAGAGAATGCGTCGGCAATTTCTATTTCGTCTTCATTAAGTTCTTCCTCTTCTTCATAACCTTTAGTAAAATCAAACTCGAAAGAAGACTGCTTGAAGGATTTTTTATCTTTTCTATCGAGCGAATCCTCATCTAGTGCATCCTTTTGGTCCTCTTCTTCCACTTCTCTTTTGATTTCATTTTTTAACCAACTGAACTCGTAGTCGAGGGTTGCTTCTTTTTCTGTTTCCTTTTCCGGTATATTCATCAATTCCGATGTATTGTGCTTCTTCTCTTCATTAATCTCTTTCTGAGAATCCAGATCAAAGATCCTGGTTTCTTTTTCTTTGTTAATGACGTATTCTCCATCTTCATCAACCTCTCCGAAACCTGTCGCGATAACAGTCACTCTAATGTTTTCACCTAAAGAACTATCTACACCGTGACCGAAAATCACTTCAGCCTCATCCCCCGCATACTGTTGGATATAATCCGTGATATCTGTTAGTTCATCCATTTGAAGTTCAGCTTCCTGTCCTGAAATAATGGAAAGCAAAATTTTTTCTGCCCCGAAAATATCTTGCTGATTGAGCAGCGGAGAATTAAGTGCTTCTTCCGCAGCTCTTCTAGCTCTGTGGTCACCAATAGTTTTCGCAGAACCCATAACCGCGGGTCCCGCTTCTTTCATTACCGTTTTTACGTCCTCAAAATCGACATTCACATAACCTGGAACGGTTATGATCTCAGCAATACCTTTCGCCGCTGTGGTGAGAACATTATCAGCTTGTGCGAAAGCATCGCTAATGGAAAGATTACCGTAGATCTCACGGAGCTTATCATTCATGATTACAATCACCGTATCGCAATATTTTTTCAATTCTTTGATTCCATCATTTGCTGCAGCCATTTTTTTCTTTCCCTCAAAAGCAAACGGTGCAGTGACAATTCCAACAGTGAGGATATCTAATTCTCTGGCTACCTGAGCGATAACCGGTGCAGCACCAGTACCTGTACCCCCTCCCATGCCTGCAGTGATGAAAATCATTTTAGTATCTACTGCAAGCAGGTCACGGATTTCTTCCTTGCTTTCCATTGCAGCATGTTTCCCCTTTTCAGGATTAGCTCCCGCTCCGAGGCCACCTGTAAGGTTAGTTCCTATCTGGAGCTTTACAGGCACAGAACTGCTCTCTAGTGCCTGATGGTCAGTATTGCAAACCACAAATTCCACATCCTTGATACCAAGGCCGTACATGTGATTAACAGCGTTGCTACCACCTCCACCAATACCAACAACCTTTATGATCGATTTATGGTGTGAGGGTAAATCAAATTGATACATATTTTCTGCCATAATTTTTAAAAGTTTTCAGTTCAAAATTTCCAGTTCCTAGTCGACTAAATGATCTCGGCTATCCATTTATAACTTTTAGTTTTTTCATAAAACCTCTCAATATTTTTCCTTCCTAGTCCTATTAAACCAAGCGGCTTGCTTGAAACTTCTTCCTTGATAAAAGAACATATGTTAAAGCGAGCGAGCAAGGTTTCCAGTACGTAACCAGTGCCCAATGATGTTTGAAGAAATCGATTAAAGTCTTTTTGGCTATCCTGAAGAGCTTCTTTTGCGATATTAGTTGGAGTGAAAGGAGTGGTCCTATTTATGTGAAAGACGACGCTCAATTTTTCATAAGTTGTCAATTGCGGAATAACCAAATGCATTTTTTTCATGTCCCTTCTCTTTTTACTCAATCATTAATTGCTTTAAGTTTTTCATATAAATAATCATGTATGTTCAATCGCATATATTATCAATTATACATAGTGGCCTTGTTGGATTGATTTATCTGGCGGATAGTTTAGATCTGCCTGTTGTATGTTTATGCTCATGTTATATTTTAATTATTTCCACAACTATTTAATATAGAAGCAACTAGCTCATTTTATCATCAAAATCATCTATCAAAAGACCTTTGGTTTTTTCAAGAATATTGCTGAAAAACTTATTGCCCTGTTTCACTTTCTTTCTCTCACTAGTTGGCGTAAATTCTTTGTATCGAATCTCACGAATGTCCAGTGCTTTGAAACCTGAGAGTACCAAGCCCACAGTAGTGGCATACATTGGGCTCTTGGCTGCATCCACCTTACTTTTTCCTAAATGTTCATTCGGATATCCAATACGGGTATCAAGACCTGTCATATATTCAAATAGCTGGCTCAAGCTGGTCAATTGAGAGCCGCCTCCTGTCACTACGACGCCAGCGGCCAGGTTTTTATGGAACCCTGAGGTGATAATTTCCGTATGCACCAACTCGATGATCTCCTCCATTCTCGCTTCAATCACATGTGCCAGATTTTTAATAGAAATCTCTTTTGAAGGTCTGTTTCTCAATCCGGGTATAGAAACTATTCTATTGGGGCAGGCTTCTTCAGCAATTGCTTTGCCAAATTTGGTTTTAAGTATCTCGGCCTGATGCTCCATTACCATACAACCCTGTTTGATATCTGAAGTAATAATGTTTCCTCCAAAAGGGATAACCGCAGTGTGGCGAATGATATTATCATAGAAAACAGCTACATCTGTGGTACCACCGCCAATATCTACCAGGCAGACTCCGGCTTCCTTTTCTTCATCGCTTAATACTGATAGGCTTGATGCTAATGGCTCTAAAATGAGATTTTCAATTTTCAAACCTGCTTTTTTAACACATTTATTAATGTTGTGAATTGCGTTGGTTTGAGCGGTGATGATATGAAAATCTGCTTCAAGTTTCACTCCTGTCATTCCAACGGGGTCCATAATGCCATCTTCATAATCTACGATGTAGTCCTGAGGCATCACATGAATAATTTCACTCCCAGGCGGAGTTACAATACGATGCATATCATTTGTGAGACGCGCAATATCCTCAATGGTAATTTCATCATCATGATTCTCTAAAGTAATTCCTCCATGATGAACTGCACTTTTGATATGCTGACCTGCAATACCAACATTGACCACTTTAATTTCAATACCCGATTGATCACTAGCTGACGCAATCGCCTTCTCAATCGCCCGTACTGTTTTATCAATATTGGTAACAATACCTCTTATTACACCATCAGAAACTGCATTGCCCATCCCAAGGATCTCTAGCTTTCCATAATTATTTTTCTTCCCTACAATAGCACAGATTTTAGTGGTTCCTATGTCTAAGCCCACAATGATTTGATCTTCCATGATTTATAATTTCTAGTGATAAAGTTGTAAGTTTTGAGACAAGCGCCGAACAATAATCCTTTCCGTAATAGGCAGGAATAAAACTCGTAACTAAAAACTCATACTTTGCAACTCTACTCATTCACAAATAATTTGATTCTTAAATTTTACATTCACTCTCTCATAGCTATTCCATCCTTTTACCGGAAGAATCTCTTGGTAGAAAGTCATTAGTTTAGAAAATTTCTTATCGAAATCTATTGGTCTTCCAAACTCAATTTTTTGCTTGGTTACTTGGGGATATAATTCGATCTCTCCATCTTTTTTTATCAAAATATGTGCGATTTGAGCTTTCCAAAATTCATTTCTTTCTAAGTATTTTAATAATGCGAATACCTGGGATCCAAAAGATGATTCGTTCATGTTTTTCTCCCATCCTAACTCAGATTCAGTTTCCAATAAAGGAACACGCGCCGTATACCTTGCATTTATTGGAAGAATTCTTCCATCAGTGTCTATGTATTTATCTTGATTTCCATTGGTGAAGATCCTTGCAATGGGCTTGCTTTGAATTACTTTAACTTTAAGACTTCCTTTCAAATCCAGGAAGACTTCCGCATTCTTAACAAAAGGGTTCATTTCTACCCGATGCTCTAAAATTCTGGGATCCAACTTTTCCATCTCCACACCAATTACATAATCTGACTGTTTTTCAGTCATCAGATCGATTACCTCTAAGTCATTGGTAAAAAAAATCCCTTCCTGATCCAGAACATCTACATCTACTTCTTCAATAACTCTACTATTATTCTTTGCCTCAGAGAAGATGACCAGGAATAAAATAATGACCCCGCTAAATGAATAAACCAATAAGTTTTTTTTCTCTTTGCTACTCATCTTCGTCTTTTGTTTTATGATTAAAATTGAACCTATGCTTCATGTATTCCGCCACCTTTGGCACTTCCCGATCAATATCACCGGCGCCGATGGTCACTACTACGTCAAGTTTGTGATTGTCTAATTCATTAATCAAATATTTCTTGTCAATCATTACCTTGTTTTTATTTTCCATTAAATCATAGATGGATTTGGACGAAACCCCTTCCATGGGCTTCTCACGAGCAGGATAGATCTCTAAAAGAATTATATCATCTGCTTTATCCAGTGCTCTTGCAAAGTCCTTCTTAAGATCGTTGGTTCTGGAGTAGAGATGGGGTTGGAAAATAGCGGTGATTTTACGATCCTCGGATAGCGACCTTACTGATTTTAAAAACGCTTCGATTTCCTCTGGGTGATGCGCATAATCATCAATTAATGTAGTCTCCGAATTCTTAAGCACGTATTCAAATCGTCGTTTAACCCCAGCATAGCTTTTGATACGCTTCTGTACTTCCTTCCCTTCCATTCCCATATCCAAGGCCACTGTGATTGCAGCCAGGGCATTCATGACATTGTGGTATCCTGGCACTTGAAGTTGGATATCTGAAATCTGTTCCATCCCACATCTATAAGTGAAAACAAATGCATCATTTTCAACTCTTATCGCTTCTGCAACGATATCGCCTTTGCTAAGAGCGTAAGAGGTATATCTCCTGCCTGGGTTGATTTGATAACTTGCATTTGACTGTATCAATAATTTTCCATTTCCAGGAGTCTTCTTGGCAAACACTTCGTAAGCTTCGAGCATACCTGTGGCATCGCCATAAATGTCCAAATGATCAGGATCCAATGAGGTAATCACCGTGTAGTTCGGATTCAGTTGCATAAATGAACGGTCATACTCATCTGCCTCTACCACTACTGGGGCATCATCATCCCCTATCATTAAATTGGAGTTGGTGTTAGTCATTATACCACCAACAAAAGCTGAACAACTCCCTTTTGATTCACTCAGCAAATGAGCGATCATAGAGCAGGTAGTAGTCTTTCCGTGTGTGCCTGCTACAGCAATTGTGTAATGATTTTCTGTAATTATGCCTAATACCTCAGCCCGTTTTTTTATTGTATGTCCTCTCTCTTTAAAATAATTTAGTTCCAAATGATCCTTTGGAATAGCCGGAGTAAAGACAACGATAGTTCCATCTGATGATAAGAATGCTTCCGGAATTAGTTTGGGATCATCTTGGTAGTGAATGCTCATCCCTTCTTCTTCTAATGCATAAGTAAGCGCAGACCCGGTTTTATCATAACCGGCTACCAGTATTTCTTTTGCGTGAAACCAGCGGGCAAGCGCACTCATCCCAATACCGCCAATACCTATAAAATAGGTTCTATGTATGTCCTTCAGATTCATATATTAAACCCTATTAAGCTCATTACTCCTCAGTCAATTTTATCACTTCATTGGCAATATCCATAGCGGCATTTTCATGCGCCATTGCATGAATGTTTTTTGAAAGCTCTTCTTGTTTAGCTCCATCGCTCAATAATTCAATGGCTTCATTAATAAGCTTATCCATCGCTTCAGAATCTTTTATCATCTCTGCTGCTTTATGCGCTACCAAAGCCAATGCGTTAATTGTTTGGTGATCCTCCGCCACATTAGGAGAAGGGACTAGAATAGAAGGTTTCCCGGTAAGCATGAGCTCGGCAATGGATAGCGCACCGGCTCTTGAAATCACCACATCGGCTATGCCGTAAGCAAAATCCATTTGAAAAATGAAGTCTTTTAGCACAACGATACCCCCTTTGTTTTTCGCACGTTTAGTCATTTCTTGATAATACAATCCACCACACTGCCAAATCAGTTGAATATTCTTTTTCTTCAGTCTTTCTAATCCATCAAGCACTACCTCATTGATGGATCTGGCTCCAAGGCTACCTCCAACGACCAAGAGAATAGGTCTATTTGGACTTAACTCAAAATGCCGATAAGCTTCATCTTTTCTGTTTGGGTTTAATTTGATTGTTTTTCGAACGGGGTTTCCTGTAATTACCAATTTCTCTTTCGGAAAATATTTATCCATACCGTTATGTGTAACGCATATCTTGTCCACAGATTTTGCTAGGATTTTATTAGTGAGGCCAGCGTAACTATTTTGTTCCTGTATCAAAGTTGGTATGCCTTTTCTGCTTGCAACATAAAGCAGGGGTCCACTCGCATATCCTCCAAATCCAACCACAACGTCCGGTTTGAAATCTTTGATTAATCTCCGGGCTCCTAGCAGACTAGAAATTAGTTTAGCAGGAAAAAGAAAGTTCTGGCCCGCAAGCTTTCGTTGAATGCCACTGATCCACAATCCTTCGATCTTGAAACCTGCTTTAGGTACTTTTTCCATTTCCATTTTTCCTTTTGCACCGACAAATAGGATATCTACATGCTGAAGTATCTCCTGCAAAGCGTGAGCAATAGAGATCGCCGGAAAAATATGGCCCCCTGTTCCTCCTCCACTAATCATTATCCTCAACGGACGTTGGAGATATGTTTGTTCTTTTTTAATTACGCTGTTTTTTATATTGATTACCAACAGAACCTTTGAAACGATCTATCTCTCCTCGGCTGACGCTCAAAATAATCCCTAAGGAAACTCCGGCAAAGAGCTGAGATGTACCACCCATACTGATGAATGGAAGGGTAAGACCAGTGACCGGCCCTAAGCCTACTGCAACTCCCATATTTACTAAAGCCTGAATCACTAGCGCGAAGCTTAGTCCTGCAGAAAGCAGGCCTCCGTAAGTTCCATTGTTATCTTCCGCAGCTTTTGTCCCTCGATAAAGCAACGCCAGGTAAAGAAATAATACGATCACACCTCCTACTAAGCCATACTCTTCCAGGATAATGGCGTAGATGAAATCAGAGTAAGGATAAGGTAAGAAATTACGCTGATCACTCTGCCCCGGACCCTTGCCCAACACTCCTCCTGAAGCTATTGCCACATAGGCTTGCCTTGCTTGATATGGTGTATCTCCTTCTATAAAATCTTCAACTCTGGAAATGGCAGTTTCTCCTCGTTGACCCACGATAAAAGCAACTGATCCAAAAGCTGCAAAAATCAACACCAGCATAACCAAATAGGTAAGGGGCACTCTCCCAATAAACAAAATGAGCATACATGCCAAAAACAACAAAACAGCTGATGAGAAATTAGTCAATGCGATCAATCCACAAATCAATCCGATCCAGAAAAGCATCGGCACAATCGCTTTTTGAAAATCGTCAATAGATTTTTGCCTTTTTGAAAGCATACTGGCTAAGGTGACAATCAAAGCCAGTTTCGCTAGATCAGATGGTTGGAAGGATTGATTAATAAGTGGAATCGTAAGCCATCTAGAGGCTTCATTTTTCTCCGTTCCAAAAAGCCAGGCAAAAATGAGTAACGGAACACTGATCCAAAGCACCAATCGAGAAAGCTTAGAATAATAACGATAATCAATTCGATGTGCTATCCAAATCACGGAAAGACTTATCGTAACCAGAAGTGAATGTTTAATTAAGTAGTATTCAGTATTTCCTCCCATCATTTTATAAGCAAGGCGTCCGGTGGCGCTGTAAACCACCAAAATGCTGAATAGCGATAAGATCAACACGATAAACCAAATCACGGGATCACCCTTCAAGTTTCTATATGCCCAATCTTTCATCGCATTCATATCTTCTCTTTTAAATTCTTTTTGAATTTTTTTATCGCTTTTTTGAATTTATTACCCCTGTCTTCATAATTGGAAAAAAGATCAAAGCTTGCGCAGGCTGGAGATAATAAAACTACATCCCCTTCGGAGGCCCACTCGTAAGCTTGTTTTATAGCCCCCTTGGTGGAATCAACTTCCGCTATTCTTTCTACTTTAGCTGTGAAATAGCCTGTGAGCGCTGTATTGTCTTTTCCAAGGCATATTAAACCTTTTACTTTCTTTCTTACTAATTCCTCAATTAGACTATAATCATTTCCTTTATCGATACCTCCGGCTATCCAGATAATCCCTTTTTTCACGCCATCTAAGGCATAATAGACAGAATCGACATTGGTGGCCTTTGAATCATTTATGAATCCAATTCCATCGATCTCCTCCACAAACTCTAAACGGTGTGGCGCATTTTTAAAGGTTTTTAATCCTTTTAAAATCGTTCCAATAGACACATCCGTACAGAGCGCGCTAATGACTGCAGCCATGCTATTTACCATATTGTGCTTGCCAATGAGGGATACTTCGGCTAATGGGATCCTGTGATGAACATCTTTATTCTTAAATTCGAAGTTGAAAATAAGGTGCTCGTCTTCCAGATATGCGTTCAATTTCTCATTGGTAGACGCGCTCATGGCAAACATGCTAGCTTCCACTTTGCTTCTACTCAATTCTTCGGTAACAGCTTGATAATCTGCACAATAAATAAAAGCTTCCTCACGAGTGAGGTTTTCTATGATTTTAAATTTTGATTTTATGTAATTCTTAAAATTGTAATCATAGCGATCGAGATGATCCGGAGTAATATTTAATAATACCGCAATGTCTGGTCGAAAATTTTCAATTCCGTCTAATTGAAAACTACTCACCTCTACCACATAATAGTGGTATCCTCCTTCAGCTACTAACCCAGCTAAACTCTTACCTATATTCCCTCCAAGGGCGACTTTGTAACCTGCGGTTTTTAACAAATGATAAGTCAATAAGGAAGTCGTAGTTTTTCCGTTCGTACCTGTTATTGCGATAATTTTAGCCTTATTAATAAAACGGTAAGCAAACTCTATTTCAGAAATGACAGGAATACTTTTAGCAATCAATTTCTGGATCAGGGGAACGCGATCTGATATACCCGGACTTTTAATGACAAGGTCAGCATTCAGTATCAACCTTTCTGTGTGTCCTTTATCTTCATACTTTATTGCATTTGCCTTAAGCATTTGTCTTTTGTTTGCAGTGATATTCCCTGCATCTGAAACGAACACATCGTAGCCTTTTTGCTTGGCCAATATGGCAGCGCCAATACCGCTCTCGCCTCCTCCTATGATGACTATGCGACCACTCATTATTCTATTTCTGATATTTTACTGCTTATAACCTGATCACAACATTTAGAATAAATGGACATTAGTCCATAACCTTCTTTCAGGAAGTCCTCAATAAGGCTGATTTGCTGTTTTTTGTGAGCCATCTCTAATTGATCAAGGACGAACACCACTTCGTCCATCTCGTTCTCCACACTGGACATGAATTGATAAAAAGAACTTTCTTCTTGAGAACGCAATGAGTTAACAAAATCAGTATGAATGCGTCTGCTACTGCGAATGAGTATAGAGGTGGCCTGAGTCAAGCTGCTCACTGGCATCAATTCTGAAAGCTGCACTGCATGTTTCTGAAAGTTTTCGTTTAATTGTAGAATTTGTGTAAGCGTCATTTATCTGATTTTAAGCGTTGCCAATGTGAAAATTCCCAAAAGAATCCCCATCGTCCAGAATCGTGCTACAATCTTTGCCTCATGGATTCCTTTCTTTTGATAATGGTGATGAAGTGGAGACATGAGAAATATTCTTCTCCCTTCACCGTATTTTTTTTTAGAATATTTAAAATAAAACACCTGTATAATCACCGATAAATTCTCGATAACGAGGATGCCGCATAATATAGGGATGAGTAATTCTTTTCGGATGACGAAGGCAAGTACTGCAATGATTCCTCCCAAGGAAAGGCTTCCAGTATCTCCCATGAATACTTGGGCCGGATAAGCATTATACCAAAGAAAGCCAATACATGCCCCAACAAATGCAGTACAAAAAATCACAAGTTCACCTGAATTTGGAATGAACATGATATTGAGATAATCTGAAAAAATAGCATTACCAGAGAGATAAGCAAGCACCGCCAGCGTCAATCCAATAATTGCGCATGTTCCAGCGGCCAGGCCATCCAGCCCATCAGTAATATTGGCTCCATTGGAAATAGCCGTAACGATAAAGATGACTACCAATAAATAAATCACCCATGCGTACTCATCTAAAAAATCTGGCAGTAACCATTTGTAATTGAATTCATTATTAGCCACGAAAGGAATAGTTGTAAGTAGCGTATTTTCATCTCTAAAAGCTTCTCCTGAAAAATCTCTTACCACCACATCTTCGTGAAATACCATCACGAGCGCAACAAATAATCCAAGCACTATCTGACCTAAAATTTTAAATTTTCCCCTTAATCCATCTTTATTTTTCTTTTTTATTTTCAAATAGTCATCAATGAAGCCAATTGCTCCCATCCAAAGTGCCGCGATAACCAACAACACAACGTAAATATTATCCAGCTTAGAAAACAATAGTGTAGGAATCACAATACCTGAGATAATGATGATACCGCCCATTGTCGGGGTACCTTGCTTTTCTTTTTGTCCCTCCAGGCCTAAGTCTCGAATAAATTCACCCATCTGAAACCTGCGCAGTAAATTGATTAGCCTATTCCCAAAGGTTACAGTAATCAAAAGAGAAAGTAAGGCAGCCATTCCCGCTCGAAATGAGATATACCGAAACAATCCCGCTCCAGGAAAGTCTATTTGAGTCAGATATTCAAATAAGTAATAGAGCATTTTGTAGATTCCCGAAAGATTTTATTTTGTTCGAATTGTAAGACATTATTCGATTTACTATATCAGGCAAACCATCTATCTTAAGTTCTATTCGTTGCACATCCATTCTCAATTCCTAATTCTCAATTGTTCTGTAAGTATTTCCTTATCATCGAAATGGTGTCTCACTCCGTTAATCTCTTGATATGTCTCATGCCCCTTACCTGCGACTAATATGATGTCATTATCATCCACTAGATTACATGCTGTCCGAATGGCCTCTCTGCGATCTTCAATTACCATGACATTTCGTTCTTTTGATTTAGGGACTCCACCTTTCATTTCTTTTAAAATGAGTTTTGGATCTTCCGTTCTTGGATTATCAGAGGTGAGAATTACCTTATTACTGAGCTTGGCCGCGATCTGAGCCATCTTTGGTCTTTTGGTCTTGTCTCGATCTCCGCCGCAGCCCACCACTGTCACTAATACTTCATTCTTGGTTCTCAATTCATCAATGGTTTCCAGAACATTTTCCAGTGCATCCGGGGTATGTGCATAATCGACGATAGCAAGTATATTGGCTCCATTTTCTACTTTTTCGAATCGACCATTGGCTCCTTTTGTCATTGATAATCCACTCAGAATTGCCTCTCTTTCTTCACCGAGAAGAATGGCAACTCCGTACACAGTTAGCAGATTATAAGCGTTGAATTTACCTATCAGTTTAAACCATACGTCTACTCCATCAAAGCTTAATTCAAGCCCTTGAAGCGTATTGTGAATGATCTTCACTTTGAAATCTGCAATAGATTTAATTGCCATCCTATATTGCTCCGCTGCAGTATTTTGCAGCATCACCGTCCCTCTTTTGTCATCAACATTAACTAGAGCAAAAGCCTCGGAAGAAAGTCCATCAAAGAGCAATTTCTTGGCGGAGATGTATTCATTAAAAGTTTTATGATAATCCAGATGATCATGAGAGATATTAGTGAAAACACCTCCTTTGAAAACAATCCCTGCTACTCGATTTTGAACCAAGGCATGAGAGCTCACTTCCATAAAACAGTGGGTACAACCGCTATTAACCATTTCATTGAAAAGTTGATTGAGCTGTAATGCATCTGGTGTTGTGAAGTTCGTTTCTAAAATCTTGTCGTTAATCTTATTTTCCACAGTAGAAAGCAAGCCTACAGAATAGCCGAGGTTGATGAATAGTTCAAATAGCAGCGTAGCACAGGTGGTTTTTCCGTTAGTTCCTGTTATACCTACTAGTTTAAGCTTTTCTGATGGTCGCCCGTAAAAATTGGAGGAGATAATTCCTAATGCCTCTGCTGAGTTATCGGTTTGAATAACGGTGAGCTCTTCCTCTATCTCGGGAAGGCTCTCACATACGATCACTTTTGCGCCTTTTTCAATCGCTCTTCCGATATAGTCATGACCATCTACTGTCAGTCCTTTTATTGCTACGAAGAGAAAGTCCTGCTCTACTTTCTCTGAATCAAAGGCAATACCTTTCACTTTTTCTTCCCGATTACCTATGAGTACTCTCAAGGAAACACCATATAATAGGTCTTTTAGTGTTTGCATCAACTCATCTGAAGTTTAATGGTAGAACCTTTGATTATTTTCTCTCCCGGGGTCATGGATTGTGTTGTTACTCTACCTCTTCCTTTCACTTTCACTTCCAATCCAAGATTCTCCAGCAAATAAATCGCGTCTCGCAAAGTCATGCCTCTCACGTCTGGCACCAGATCATACTTCACTTTGTTTTCTGTCCAGTAAACTGCATCATTAATGACAGCTGTTTTGACCCATTCGCTTTCTGTTTTTGAGTGGTTTGAAATGCCTAGCTCATTGCAAATCATGGAAAGCTCATCTTTCTTTCCAGCTTTGATGTAGGGGAAAACACCCGCTATATAGGATATTTCTTCGGTGCCAATCTCATGCATATCCAATTCAAGTGAGTAGATTTTGTCAGCGATTTCTTTAAACACCGGAGCAGACACATCGCTACCGTAGATCTGATAGCCCTTCGGGTTGTCAATCACGACAATACAACTATACCTGGGAGCTTCCGCAGGGAAGTATCCGGCAAATGAAGTATAGTACTCCTTTATATATTTTCCATTCTTTGCTTTTTTCGCTGTTCCTGTTTTGCCAGCGATTTTATACATGCTATGATTGATATTAGAAGCAGTGCCTCGCTCAACCACTCCTTCCATCATAATCTTTATGTTCTTTAGCGTCTCTTTTGAGCAGATCTTATGATTGATTACCTCCGTATCAAACTCTCTAACCAGTCGGTCTGTGTGTTTCACACTCTTCACAATCATTGGTTTCACCATCTTTCCATCATTAGCTACTGCATTATAAAGCGTTAACATTTGTAATGGCGTCATCTTTAGCTCATAGCCATGGCTCATCCATGGTAAACTTACTCCGCTCCATGTACTGTCAGAGGGGTCTTTGATGTAAGGTCTGCCTTCTCCAATCATTTGGAAATGGAGCGGCTTGTGAAGTTTCATACGTTTGAGATAGTCAATGAACTTATCTGGATCATTTCCAAAATAATGGGAGACTAGCCTGGCTACTCCTACATTTGAAGACTTCTCGAATACCTCTTGAACCGTTAATGTTCCAAATCCACCTGGTTTATGATCACGCATGGTTTTGTCAAAGAATTCAAGAGAACCATCTCCGGTGAGAACGGAATCAGAAAGTTTAATATCTGTTTCTTCTAATAAGGCAATCATACTTGCCAACTTGAATGTAGAGCCTGGCTCTCTTGATCCCTGGCTACCCACAGCATAATTGTAACGCTCATAGTATGCCCCCTCACGGTTTCGGCTCAGGTTGGAGATCGCTTTGATCTCTCCGGTTTTTACTTCCATGACAACCGCTACACCATAGTCGGCCTTGTGCTTCTTCAGTTCTTTTAGAAGCGCTGATTCTGTAACGTCCTGAATATCTATATTAATCGTTGTTTGAATATCATGACCATTTATTGGACGTTTTTCCGAACCATCGTATATGGGTTTCCAACCCCCTCCGGCCATTTTTTGAAATAATCCTTTGCCATTGATCCCAGCTAGCTCTTTATTAAAACTGTATTCTAAACCAACCACTCCCCGATCATCCGCATTGATATTTCCAATGGTGCGAATGCCTAAATGATTAAAGGGCAGAAACCGTTTTTCTATCTTTTCAAAGAACACACCACCTTTTAGTCTTCCTGCTCTAATCAGGGGCCACTGTTCCATTCGCTTCTTGTCCTGATAGCCGATTTCCCGACGGTTGATCAATAAATAACGGCGTTTTTTTGCCCGGGCTTGATCGATCTTTCTTTTATACTGGGTAGCAGATAAGTCTTTGTAATATTTTGCAAGTAGATAGGACAGCGAATCAATTCCACTTTTATATAGCTTATCTGAAGACAACGCCGGATCAATTGCTAATTGATAAAACGGCAAAGAGGTAGCGAGCAGGCTCCCGTCATCGGCATAGATGTTGCCACGTGTTGCTTTGACATTCATCACTTGCATTCCCAGAGTTTCACCGAGGCTTTTCCACTGTTCTCCTTCTACGTATTGGATCTTAGTAATACGGAAAATGATTGCCCCTGCCACTAGAAACGTCAAGAGAAATGCAAAGCGCACCCGTAATATTATGCCTTTTCTAATACTCAACTTCCTTAATCAAAATCGGTGATACTTTACTATCCTTAAGACCGAGCTTTTCCGCTCGTTTTGCCACTTCTGACTGCTTACTTTCATACATGAAATCAGCCTTTAGTGTAGTGTAATCAGCTCGCAAGTCTTCAACCTCTGTCTCCAACTGGTTAATGGACCGGATCTTTTTTTCGGCATAGTGCCGATTGCCGATATATAGCATACATAAGAATGACAGGAAAAGAATCTGGGGAAGAAAACGTACATGTATCACCTCTCCTCCTGAGCTATCCATATGTAAAAAACGACTGATCAGACGAAAGAGTCCGCCTCGCTCTTCTTCTTGTGGGATTCTATAAGTGTTCTTCATTTTAATTTCGAATTTGAGGTGTTGGGTTGCAAGTGAACCTGAATTTCGAAACCCAAGACTCGCAACTCAACACTTTATCTCTTTCTGCCAATTCTCAGCTTTGCGCTTCTTGCTCTGCTGTTTTCTTTAATTTCTTTTGCTTTGGGGAAAATGGGTTTTCGGTTCACTGGGTCTAATACCCTCACTGGATTCCCGAAGAAGTCCTTTTCATCAACCCCTTTGAAATTTCCTTTATTGATATAGTTCTTCACTAATCGATCCTCTAATGAGTGGTAACTAATCACAACCAGTCTTCCATCCGGTTTAAGTATCTCTCCGGTTTGCTCCAGAAATTCTTTCAGTGCTTCCAACTCTTCGTTAACCTCGATTCTAAGAGCTTGGAATACCTGCGCTAGATATTTCATTTCGCGATACTTCGGCGCCCGTTTCCACGCAATCTCTTTTAGCTGTTTGTTGGTTGTAATCGGAGCGACCGAGCGTGCACTTACAATCTCCCTTGTCAACGTTCGCGCATTCTTTACCTCTCCGTAGGCGCTAAATAAATGGATCAGGTCTTTTTCCTCATATTCGTTGACTACTTGCCTAGCACTCTTTATGGCATGCTGATCCATTCGCATGTCCAATTTTCCTTCTGCTCGAATAGTAAATCCGCGCTCTGGTGTGTCAAACTGATGAGAAGAAACACCTAAATCCGCCAATATGCCATCTACTTCTCGTACATTTTGCAGTCTCAGGTATTTTTTCAGAAACCTGAAATTCGTATCAATAAATGTGAAAGAACTATTGCTCATCTCTGTGAGCCCTTGCGCATTTGCCTCAGCATCTTTATCTTGGTCAAATGCAATGAGGTGCCCAGTTGTCAATTGTTGGAGTATCGCTTTGCTGTGACCACCACCTCCAAAGGTCACATCTACATATACTCCACCTGGTTCAATCTGTAATCCATCAAGGCACTCTCGCAGCATCACTGGGTTGTGATAAGCGGTCATCAACTGCTTTTTATATTGGCCCAATTCTTCTGCTTGTTGCTTCGCATATTTTCCAAGATTCCCCATTTCCCATCAAAAATGATTACTGCTCATGTAAGAACTTCCGGGCAAGTGCAGAGTATTCGCTATCGTCACTGATCATGTGCTGATCGAATACTTCAGGATTCCACATTTCAATATAGTTGCCCGTGCCTATGAGGATTGTCTCCTTTTCTATTAGTGCATGAGCGAGCATTTGCTTAGGCACCAGGATGCGGTTTGCATTGTCTAGTTCCACTTGCGCAATACTCCTGAAAAATGTCCTTTTTAACCTTCGTTGTTCAGGATCAAATTCACTCAATGATGAGATCTTGTGATGGATTTTTTTATACTCTACCATTGGATAGAGGATTAAATTCGGCTCAAATCCTTTTCGGATAATCAACTCATTAGTGGAGACCTCAGGAAGGTTTGCCTTGATCTTTGCAGGCAAGACCAATCTCCCTTTAGTATCCAACTTACACTCATATTCGCTTGTAAAAAACGCCATGCTGAGCCCTGAAAATAAAACCCACTAATGTAAAATTAGATAATTCCTGCTATTTTTTCCCACTATACCCCACTTTTATACACAAAAATTAAAATTTACCAGTGAAAGTATTGATCAAATTTTATGAATTATTAATTCAAATACCTGATTTTCAATATATTATGTTAAAATATGATTAGAAGAAATTTTTTCAATAAAAAAATGAAAATTGTTTGGAAAAAATTGAAAATCAAGTGGTTGAATTAACCCGCATTATTCACCAAAAATAGTGGTAAGTTTATTCAAGTAATTGATTTACCGTAGTTTAATGTTCATTCTGAATGATTTTTGGTTCCTCAAATTTGGGGAACGATTTTGTCATCTTATTCGAAATCAATTACCTTATATTCAACGTGTTACCTCATCTCAATGAATAACACCCGAATTTTTCGAGTTAATAAATAGAATAGTGGGGAGATGTGGGAGGTTTTGAAAATTAAGGATGAAGGATGGAAGAATTAAACCGCTTGAGCTCACTCCTTCGCTAGATATAGTTCAAATTCTTACCTTGAAAATATGATGAAATTCACAATTCTGTGTTATGTGATATTTGTAAATAACAGTTATTCTGCATGCTAAAACGAAGATTTAAATGGAAGAATTTTGTCGATTTTTTAATGCATAATACAAGATGCCTGATCTTTTAAACAGATGATTTAACATCACTTCAACTAAAAACACTACACCCAATGGCTAGCGAGGTTTGGGTAAGTATGAATTCAGTCTTGATAACCTTACCTGTTTTCTAAGTGGACAGGCATCAGGCAATAAAAGGCTAAGGTCTTTTAAAAAACCTTTTCTTAATCTAAGTAATCTGACATGATCATACTATTGAGAAATGATAATCACTAAATCTATCGTGAACCTTCATTATTAGAGGATTCTAAAAAATCTGTTTCGTAAATTAAAAGCCGAATGTTTATAATAGTAAACAATGATGAGCCGATGAAAAAAGTTTGCAAATGATGGGACAAAGAAGTATTTATTCTTCTTATAAGTCCAGATCAGAAAAGACTTCGTAATGCATCACTTGCTCCTCAAACTCGAGTAGATAATTAGTATCCTCCGGATAATACTTGGCTTTTTCAAAATCTTCCCCTGCAAAATTTTTGATTACTTCTAAATTGTCCCAGTAGGTTATCAATGTAAAATGTGCTTGATCACCTTCTAGTCTTCTCAAGAAACTTAGTTTCACAAATCCATCCGTTTCCCGATAATCAGGAATCGCTCGCTCTTTCATGAAATGAGTGTAGGACTCAAAATGCTGAGCTTTCGTCCTTCCATGCCAAATCCTTGCTATCATTTTCATTCGTTTTCTTCCACACATTAGAGCGAAATAGTGAAAAAATCTTTAGAACGAAGAGCCTGAAATTAATAAACAGATAAATCGATAATGGGTAACCATCCGAAAGACGCGTAGTGTATAGGTAGAAAGGTGCCCCCTACAGGCTAGGATCATAGCGTTACATCTAGTCTTAGGTAAGGGGAAATCATAAAAGTTGGAAAAAGAGGGGAAAGTGAGATTTACAAGAGCGGTAAATCTGAGGGGCAGAGATGCAAAGTATCCAGTCCAGGTGTTTTGAACCAGACGAAGAAAGGATTCATTCTGACATGATTTGGCTTCTTTTCATCGAAACAAAAAGATGCGATTGACCGATTGCGCTAGCTTCATGAGCGGAAACCTTGGTAGTGGCTCATTTGCCATCCATGAATATTGTATTCAATTTACTTTAACAAAATCGAAGTATAAATGAAAAAAATACTCTTACTATCTTCTGTTTTAATTATTTCAGTAACTATCAATGCTCAATTAATTGATACTGGTTCTGATGTTGGAATTGGAACCTCACAACCTCAGGACCGTCTTCATATCTTCAAAAAAAGTCTAACGAACGGACAAATTCACGATGTACTCAGAATTCAAGCTAACACAAATAGCAAAATTCAAACTGGATTCGGAGCCAGGATTAATTTTTCATTGGGAAAATACAGCAATATCGCAACAGGTACATCTTCAACTTTAGGGGCTATAAGTGTATACGATGCCAGCGACGAAAGTAGCTTTGGAACGATGGCATTTGCAACTAAAGAAAAATTTGATAAGGATTTAACCAACAAGATGTGGTTGGATCGATTTGGAAATTTAGGTATTGGGGTAAATAGCCCAGCTGGTCAATTACATGTTCACTCTTCTAACCCAGGTGATAATGATTTGAAGTCTATAGGAGTGTTTTCACATTATAACCTTAGTTCTAATTACAACTCTGGCGTAGCTCTGGAATTTGGACGTAATGAGAACGGCAATGGATATCAACCAATGGCTAAAATAGGATATATTCAAGTTAATCAAGGCAGTTGGAAAGGCGACATTGTTTTTCATACTAGACATGATATCTCCACAATCGATGAAAAGATGAGAATTCTGGCAAATGGGAATGTCGGTATAGGTATTACAAACCCAACTGGTCAATTACATGTTCACTCTTCTAACCCGGGTGATAATGAGTTGAAATCAATAGGAGTGTTTTCATATTATAACCTTAGTTCTAATTACAGTTCTGGCGTAGCTCTGGAATTTGGACGTAATGAGAATGGCAATGGATATCAACCAATGGCCAAAATAGGATACATTCAAGTTAATCAAGGCAGTTGGAAAGGCGACATTGTTTTTCATACCAGACATGATATCTCCACAATCGATGAAAAGATGAGAATTCTGGCAAATGGAAATGTTGGTATTGGTATTACAAGCCCCACTCAAAAACTTCAAGTAGCTGGGACAGTATATTCAACTGAAGTAAAGGTTGAACTTGCAGCAGGTCAGGGGCCCGATTATGTATTTGAGCCCGATTATGAACTTAGATCTCTTCAGGAAACGAAAGAATACATCTCAGAATACAAGCACCTTCCTGAAATCCCCTCTGCTAAAGAGATGGAAGCAAATGGGGTAGATCTTGGTGATATGAACATGCGGCTCTTGAAGAAGATAGAGGAATTAACGCTTTATCAGATTGAACTGCTGGAACGATTTGAGAAACAGCAGGAACAGATAAACGAACTTAAAAAAGGTAAACTAAATACAAGAGTGCCAAGATGAATCTGCCTAAATACGTTCTGAATGTTAAGATGGTCAAAGATCTGTTTAACACTTTCCTGATACTAGACACAATCCACCTTAGCTGGGCTTAGTCCAAGTTTTACTTCTTTTATGTTTCATTTCACTTCTTAGCCAACGTTGGCATTTTTGTCTTACTATTTCCCTTTTTTATAAAAGCCCTGTTTTATGGTCAGCTTAGTCTTCCCTTCTTGGAAGTGCTTAAAACTCCCTCGCATCCTGCAATAGACGCCCTCTTTTATCGTATAGAAAAATTTCGTCTAAGTTCAAGATCACAACAATAGGCTATCGATCCTATTCTCCCTGTATTCCACAGTTATTCCTTGGCTTTCATCACTGCGTAGAGGTAAATGCATTTAGGAAAAGTCAGCATACAAGGGGCGTGATGTGCTAGACGAAGAAAGAATCAATTCTGACTTGTTTTTGCTTCTTTTCATCGAAAGAAAAAAACGCGAGTGACGGATTTCGCTAGTTTCATCAGCGGAAACTTTGGTGATGGAATGTGCGCTATCAAGCGAGTACGATCAACAGCTCTGTTTCAATATCCACTTTAAAAATTATAAAATGAGAACAACGGCTCTGACTCTAACTCTTCTAATTTACTCCTTTGTAGTATTTGCTCAATTAGATGAAAATGGGAAGTTACGAATAGCAATTGCAGGAACACAAGATGGCAAATCTCCAAGTGTTGTTTTGAGTTCTGCTTACAACGATGACTTCCTCTATGATGGACAGTACATAAATCAATATGGATTTGGATTCCATGGATATCAAGATGGATCAACAGATTACATCAACCCTACCAATTCCTATTTATCCGGATACTTTGGAATAGACCTCTTCACGAGTGGGACGAACAGAATGAGAATCCACAGATCTGGTCACATCGCAATTGGAACTCTTGATCGAAATATTAATTATCTACTTAATGTAAATGGTAAAGTGTTAAACAAAGGTTTAACTATAGATGATGGACAATTGGATGTAATTGACTCAAAAGTCCGAGTCAATAGAGCAAATAGTTCAGATGGACAGTCTCCCGGATTGATTTTTAGAGGAAACGATGACGATTTCATCTATGACAATGAATATGTAAATCACTACGGCTTTGGATTCCATGGATATCAAGATGGAACCACAGACCATAGCGAACCATTGAATTCTTACATTTCAGGGTATTTCGGAATTGATTTTTTCACGAGTGGCAATAATAGAATGAGGATAAGTAGAAACGGAGAAGTCAGTATAGGAACTGTCAATAGACAACCAGGATATTTATTAGCAGTAAATGGAAGTATTAAATCCAAAGAAGTAAAAGTTGAGGCTAATTGGTCAGACTTTGTTTTTGAGAAAGCCTATAATCTTCGAACACTCTCAGAAGTGGAAGATTACATCTCCAAATACAAACACCTCCCTGAAATTCCAAGTGAAGCGGAAGTAACCGAGAATGGAATTAATTTGGGAGAGATGGACGCCAAACTACTCCAAAAGATAGAGGAATTAACGCTTTACATGATCGACATGAACAAAAAAGTAAATCAGCTTGAAAAAGCAAACTCCGAACTAAAAAGAGATAATCTAAAACTTCATAGAGAAGTTTCAGATCTTAAAAACAAATGATATGATCATAACAGATACAAAAATGAAAAATGTTTAACCCGAAAAATTCGGGTGTTATTCATTGAGATGAGGTAACACGTTGAATAGGAGATCATTGATTTCGAATGGGATGCCAAAATCTTTCCTCAAATTTGAGGAATCAAAAATCATTCAGTATGAATATAAAACTACTGTAAATCCATTACTTGAATCAACTCACCACTAGTTGTGGTGAATAATGCAGTCATCCAAAAAAAGG
>JBCCLN010000042.1:0-21807 GCA_039026865.1 Bacteroidota bacterium
TACCAAGACTCACAGGATCATTTGAATCAAGAGGTGTAATCTCTTCTTCGGCACAAGACACTACAAAAGAACCTACAAATAGTGTCGAGATGATTAATAATATTTTCGGTTTCATATTCATTTTCGTTTAGAAATCTCAATTGTTTGTAAAGCCTTTAATTCTTAAAAGTCTTCTTTATCCTGATCCGGACTACCAAGACTCACAGGATCATTTGAATCAAGAGGTGTAATCTCTTCTTCGGCACAAGACACTACAAAAGAACCTACAAATAGTGTCAAGATGATTAGTAATAGTTTTGATTTCATTTTAATTGGTTTTAGTTTTCAGTTTATTATTTGCTTAAATCATACATTTGTCGTGTACTTTCAATCGAGTTTCTTCTGGCATGATTAGATCTTCTATGAAATTCGACGATGGCAAATATGCAAGGTTTATCAATCGCTGAAATGTGGAAAAGAGTCTCTTACTTACGGATGTTGGATATATTGAATAATATCTCAGGTAAGTTGCTTTTAGCTTGTTTTCTGATACTCCTAAGTTTGAAGTCTAACGGAGAAAGTCCAAGGGACTCTTTAAAACAGCTTTTGAATGACAAGAATTTAGCCAATAGATCAGAGGTTCTATTAAACCTCTTCGTTAGATACAGGACGATTGATTTCGACAGTGCGAGGTACTATGCTGAAGAGAGTTTAAAAGAAGCTAAAATCGATAAGGATAGTTTAATGGTTGTTCGAGCTGAATATGCTCTAGGTTATTTGCTGAGCAACAATGGTTTTTTCATAGAGGCCATTGAACATTTCAACAGAGCATTAAAGACGGCAAAAAATAATAATTACAGGAGAAGGTTAAAAAGTACACTGAATAGCTTGGCTCTGACTCATTACTACGAGGGTAGCTACGATAAGTCACTTGAGTATCATTTTGAATCCTTGAAATTACGGGAGGAAGATAATAATCAGCAAGAAATAGCAATTGCTGCTAATAATATTGGTCTCGTCTATTATCAAATGCAAGACTTCGATAAAGCTAGGCTTTATTATGATAGGGCTTTAGATATTAAACAATCTTTAAACGCGTCGGGCACCGAGAGCACGTACAATAACTTGGGATTAGCTTATCAAGGTTTAGGTAATTACCCGAAAGCATTAGAGAACTTTGAAAAAGTGATTGAAATATGTCAAGTGGGATGTAACGACGACCTGTTAGTTGTAGCATATACAGGTGCCGGAGCAGCTTATTATAATCTGAATAATTCGAAAGAAGCAGAGAATTTGTATGAATTAGCCTTAATTCTAGCACTAAAGAATAACTTTGAAATGAGAACAGTTACGATATATAGTAATTGGGCCAGGTTACTCCTGGATCAAGAGGAGCTTGATGAAGCTAGAGAATATTTAGATGAAAGTCAGTCAATCGCAGACAAAATTAGTTTAAGAAAATGGCAATCTTTAAATGCAAAATTATATGCAGAACTTTTTTCAAAACTAGGAGATTTTGAAAAGGCTTATTCTTTCCAACAGCAATATGATTCTATAAGTAAATCAATAATTAATGAGACAATAGCTCGAAATATGTTGGATATTCAGGTAGATTATCAAGAAAAAGAAAATCTTGAGAAAATAGCTTCACAAGACCAAGAAATCTCAAGAAGAAATACTCTACTTTATCTTTCGGTAGTAATCATCATCCTTATTTCCATCATCCTTTTTATCCTGTATCGAATAAACCAACTCAGAAGAAAGACCAATCGTGAGCTGGCTGAAGCCAAACGTACTATTGAGCAGCAAAATAATGTACTCGAGGAAAAGGTAAGAGAGCGTACTAAAGAGCTTAAAGAGGCCAACGCAGCTTTGATGAAGTCGAACACGGATCTCGATAACTTCATTTATAAAACATCCCATGATATCCGGGGCCCGCTAGCGACGCTACAAGGCATGTGTAATGTAGCGCTGATAGATATTCAAGAGCAAAAGTCCCGCGATTATTTTGACAAGATTGGAAAGACCGCATTCCGCCTCAATGAGATACTCTCCAAGCTGCTGATCATCAATCAGATCAATAATTCGCTTATCGCGCAAAATCCAATCGACCTGCAAGGTCTGTCTAAAGAGATTGTTCGTGAACAATCCTTTATATCAGGTCAAAATGACATTAAGGTTGAAAATAAGATTGGCAAGCTGGATAATTTTCAATCTGATGAAGTTCTTTTGAAGATCATTCTCGGCAATATGGTTTCAAATGCTTTCAAGTTCCATAATAGTTCAAATCGTGTGAATTCATGGGTGCGGCTTGAGGCCCACCGGGAAAATGGTCATCTTAAATTAAACGTCATTGATAATGGAATAGGGGTAGATGAAAAAGCCTCAAGCAAAATTTTTGAAATTTTCTCCAGGGCCTCAGAGGTTTCCGATACCGCAGGGTTGGGTTTATATCTTGTAAAACTTGCGGTAGAAAAATTGCACGGTAAAATCACTCACTCAAAAACGGACGAAGGGTATACTAAATTTACCGTGGAATTGCCGTCAAACTAATGGCACGTCAAGCGTTAATTTTGAGTTTTGATGAACTCATTCTTCTTTCAGACATTCTCGACCATTACATGTTAGCTATGAAAAGCGCTAAAGCTGAAATTAAAATGAGCCCAACACACATTAACATAAAAAAAAGAATAATTAAGCTCATAGAAAGGGATATAAAAGCAAAAACTAATTCTTTACCAGCCGTACGGAGGGAGTGGGTGTATTTAAGGAATGTCATATTTCAATATTTTATTGGCTTGATGAAGCTTGGTATAGAAAATCAAGACAAGAAATATCATTTTGTTTATAACAAAATAGGTGATCTTGTTAGTGATTCTTCTGATGAAATTGAAAAAGTACTATCCATGATAGATAATTCAAAGATCGGTTCATAAACAAAATATAACATGGCTGAAAATAAAGTAATCCTGATTTTGGATGACGAACCAGCAATTCTTGATAGTGTTAAGTATCAGGTTCAGAAAAAATTCGGTTTTGAGTTTGAGTATGAGTTGGCCACTAACGGTCAAGAAGGCTTGGAAATAGTTGATGAATTGTTGAAAGAAGGTTTGGATATGCTGGTTACAATATCGGATTGGCTCATGCCTGGCATGAACGGCGATGAGTTTTTAATTGAGTTGCACAAGAGAATTCCAAATTGTGTCAAGATTATGCTAACGGGTCAGGCAGATTCTAAATCCATTGAAAAGGCGTACAAGCAGGCTAATCTTTATAAAGTAATTTATAAACCGTGGTCGTCCGACCTGATGTTAAAAACCATAGAAGAAGGCATCAAGAAACATTATCCATCCTGATCCATCTGTATTTCTAAAACTGATTAGTGATACAGGCAAGATATTTGTTATTTTCGCAGAACGTAATTTTTTTACTACGTTTTGAGTATTATGTCTATATACTGGAAAGTTGCTATACTCTTAAACTTCTTTGTTTATACGTCCAAAGAGGCTTTAAGCCAATCTACTTATGATAGTTTACGCAATAATTTTCTAAGATACTACAAATCAGACTACGATAGCGCCTTAATTATTGCCCAACGGTTACATGAACATTCAAGGTTCCTTGATGATAAAATATTGATGTCTAAGGCACATAATATGCTTGGATATTCTTATAAATATTTAGGAAACTTTGATTCTGCTGAATTCTATTATTTGAAGGCGCTCAGAAATTCAATGAACAGCGACACTCAAAAAATGTATGTTTATAATAGCCTGGGTTTACTTTATTATGAATGGGGGAAGTATAGCAGCGCCTTAGATCACTTATACAAATCATATGACCTGCGTCTTATACAAGGCAATAATGAGGAGCTATCAATAGTTCTTCTGAATATAGGTCTGGTTTATTATGGAGTTCGCAGCTTTGAGAAGGCTCTGAACCTCTTCAAGCAATCGGCTGATCTCACGAATACGTCTACAGGAAAACAATTGGCATTACTTAATATGAGCCTTTGTTATACTGGTATGCATCATTTGGATTCAGCACAATCTATGTTAACACGGTTGCGTAACACATGCAAACCAGATTGCAGTTCCTCAATTTTGAGTGAAATGTATAGTGCCCTAGCAAATGTTCAAGAAGAAAGAGAAAATCCTGATTCTGCCATTTACTATTATAACATGGCTATAACTTCTCGAGATAAACATTTGGATATTGATATGGCTGTTGACCTGACTAGTTTAGCGGAATTAGAGTTTCAAAAACAAAATTTTGGCCTTGCATTGAGTTTTTTAGATTCTAGTCAGTTCATTTTATTCAATTTTAATAACCCTAAGTGGTTAAGTATAAACTATAAGTTGTATTCTAAAATATATTCTAGTCTAGGTTCATTTGAAGCCTCGTTGAGGAGTTTTAATAAATATGATTCTTTAAGAGAGATTTTTTATGGTTATGAGAAATTAAATGAATTGACAAGCCTACAGCTTCAGCAAATTGAGAAAAGTAGGACAGAAGAATTGGGGAGACAAGAAGATGAAATTAGGTCAAAAAATCTACTGTTAGGTCTTATATCGCTTTTTTTCCTAATTGTTTTAACAGTTTCCTTTGTATTGTACCGAAGTAATCGTTTCCGCAAACGAGCCAACCGTCAGATTTCAGAAACCCTGGAAGAGCTGAAAACCACTCAAGATCAACTGGTGGCTCAGGAGAAGATGGCCGTCCTTGGCCAACTGGTATCAGGGATAGCCCATGAGATCAATACTCCCCTGGGAGCGATTCAAGGTTTGATCCAACCCGTAAACGACCACTTTGCCTTTGTGATTTCTCAACTGAACCACGGACTAAAAGGAGTACCCGAGGATTTACATTCTCTTTTACTGGTGCTAATGAAGCACTACGGATCAGAAAAGTCCAACTTCAATACACAAGCGAAAAGAGTAGCCAGGAAAGCATTGAACGAATCACTTTCCGAATTTGGTATACAGGCGTCCAAGCCCACCATTGAGTATCTGTTGGATATTGGTGTTGTTGAACTCAATGCCTCCTGGAAAAAGACGCTGAAGTTACCTAATCACGAGGCCGTGTTAAAACTGATCCATAGTGTGGTAATGCATGAACGCGGTACCCAACAAATGGAAACTGTAGTAAACAAGATCGCTAGTATGGTGAGTGCGTTACAGACCTATTCCCAGCCCGAACGTGCTGAAGATATAAAAGAAGCAATTGATCTCAGGGAAAATATTGACCAGGTGTTAGTATTGCTGGAAAACGAATTCAAGAAAGGAGTACAACTAATCAAAAGCTACCCGGAAACGCTCAAGCCTATTCAGTGCAACCCAGAGGCCTTAAGCCAAGTATGGACGAACCTGTTGATTAATGCGATCCAGGCGCTAGAAGGAAAGGGTACGGTTGAAGTAGAAATAGAAGAAACAGCAGAGCAAATCACCGTTTCAATCAAAGACGATGGCTGCGGCATCAAGGAAGAAGATAAGGACAAGATCTTTGAAGCATTTTACACGACTAAAAAGCGAGGCTATGGCACAGGGTTAGGGCTGAATATTGTCAGAAAGATTGTGATGAATCATAGGGGTAAAATTAAACTCAAGGTCGAAACTGGTAAGACCATATTTAAAACAACATTTTCTAAAACCCTATGAGAGACGCTTCGCATATCTCTTTTGTTGCTGCTCACATTCTGTTGCTTTTAGTATCGAGTTGCCAGGATCTCCAAACTATATCTCAAGATCAGGAAACAGACAGTTTAGGCTATTTCAAATTTTTTCGAGAACTAAGACATAGAAATCTGGACAGTGCCCAACTTGTAGCTCAAAAAGCATTGGAACTTGGATTCGCTACTGGCGATAGTTTGCAAATTCTTCGAGCAAAGACCGCTTGGGCTTATGTACTTGAAAAACAAGGAAAATATGACAGCGCCTTGATACTTTATAAGAAGGCACTTGCCATTGCAAGTAATAACAGCTACAGATCTAGGGTGAAATTTATATTGAACAGACTAGGCATAACACATGGTGACATTGCAAATTACAGTGAGGCACTCAATTATCATTTACAGTCTTTAAAATTAAGACAAGAGGATGGAGATTTAATCGAGATAGCTACAACGAGTAATAATATTGGATTAATCTATTATCGGATTAACGATAATCATCAAGCTATTCAATATTTCCAAATAGCTCTTAACGTTAAAGAGAGAGCCAATTCTGATGTTACAGCCACGTTGATCAATTTAGCCCACTCGTATAGAGCAATAGGCAAGGACGATAAGGCCTTTTCGTATTATGAACAGGTAATTGTGTTATGTCAAGAATACTGTGAACCCGAATTTCTAGCAGGTGCTCGCAATGGAGCTGGCTTATTTCACTTTAAAAAGAAAGATTTAGACAAAGCTAAATATGAATTTGAAGAAGCTGTCAAAGTATCTAAAATGCATGGTTTACCTTTAAGGGAAGTGATCGCACTTCATAATTTGTCTAAGATTGCCCTACAAAGTAATAATATAAAGCTGGCATTAGATCATGTTAATGAAAGCCAAAGTATTGCCCTTTCCTATGGTTACAAGAACTGGATAAGGTTTAATTATAAACTTTTTGGGGCAATATATTTTCAACTTAATAGTTTTGAACTTGCCTATGAATATCAAAATAAATCTGACTCACTAAATGAGATTATTGAAGGAAGTGAAGTACGTTCAAAAATAGCTATTCTTGAACGAGAGGTTCAAGAAAAAGAGAAAGCCTTTCTTCGAGAAAAAGAAGCCCAGGCCCTAAAAAGTCGGGACCAACTATTCATAGGTTCCAGTGCCGGTATAGTCTTCCTGGGTGGTCTGGTTTTCTTCTTTTATCGAAGCAACCGCTTTCGCAAACGAGCTAATAAACAGATTTCAAAAACCTTGAAAGAGCTGAAAACCACTCAGCATCAACTGGTGGCCCAGGAAAAGATGGCTGCCCTTGGACAGCTGGTTTCGGGTATTGTCCATGAGATCAATACCCCTTTGGGAGCGATCCAAGGGTTGATCCAACCGGTCAATGACCACTTTGCCTTTGTGACCTCGCAGTTGAATCAAGGGCTAAAAGTAGTTCCGGAAGATCACCATACGCTTATCCTGGAGCTGATGAAACAATATAGAGAAGAGAAACCTCATTTTAATGCACAGGAAAAAAGAGTAGTGAGGAAGACACTAAAGAACTCACTTGCTGAATTTAGAATAGAGGCGTCCAAACTGACTATCGAGTATTTGTTTGACATTGGTGTTACTGAACTTAATACCTCTTGGGAACAAATCCTGAAGTTGCCGAATCACGAAGCTATTGTGAAAATTATCCATAGCGTGGTTATGCATGAACGCGGCACGAGTCAGATGGAGAGTGTAGTCAATAAGATCGCTAAAATGGTGAGTGCATTGCAGACCTATTCCCAACCCGAACGATCAGCAGAAGTGAAAGTGGCAATTGATCTTAGAGAAAACATCGACCAGGTACTGGTACTATTGGAAAACGAATTCAAGAAAGGAGTAAAACTGATCAAAAACTACCCAGAGAGGCTCACAACTGTTCAAGGAAACCCGGAAGCCCTAAGCCAGGTATGGACGAACCTGTTTATTAACGCTATCCAGGCGGTAGAAGGGAAGGGTACTGTTGAAGTAGAAATAGAAGAAACAGCAGAACAAATCACTGTTTCAATCAAAGACGATGGCTATGGTATCAGGAAAGAAGACAAAGACAAGATCTTCGAGGCATTCTATACAACCAAAGAACGAGGCTATGGCACGGGATTAGGTTTGAATATTGTTAGAAAGATAGTGAGTAATCATAAAGGTAAGATTGAGTTGGTAATAAAAGAGGGTCAAACCCTATTTAAAACCAATCTACCCAAAACTCATCAAACAGGATGAAATGTTTTACCATCTTCATTATTATTTACCTAATAGCCAGAACATTAACTTATGGTCAATCGCCCGACTCGCTCGAGGCAGCTTTGGACATAGCCAAAGGCCAGGATCAGTATGAGCTTCTGCTAGACCTATTTGAGGTATATCATAAAAGCAATTTAGACAGTGCTGAATACTATGCGAACAAAACATGGGAATTAGCCAAAATCGAGGGGGATAGTTTAATGATATTAAGGGCACTAACGGCGAAAGGCGCATTCCATGAAAATAAAGGGAATTATGATAGTGCTGTGATTCTTTTTGGAAAAGCCCTGGAAATTGCGAGATATAATCATAACAGCCATAGAATAAAGTTCATTTTGAATAGACTTGGAATGATGCATGCTGAGTTTGGTAATTATGATGGTGCGCTAGAGAATCATCTAGAATCTATTCAATTAAGAAAGCAACATGGAGACTCGAGTGAATTGTGGGTCTCTTATAATAATATCGGGCTCGTTTATATGAGACTATCTGATTTTAGGCATGCAATACATTACTTTAACAAGTCCTTAGCATTTATCAAAAATGATGATAATTCATTAGCAATCTACCTCTCAAATATGGGTGCTATTTATCTTGACATGGATGAATATGATTCGTCACTATATTATTTAAATCATTTAAAGGAAATATGTAAAAATGGTTGTTCAACTCATGTTGAATCGACCTTATATAATTGCTTAGGCATTCATCTTTTTGAAAGAGAGCACAAACTTAATGAGGCAAAATTATTTTTAAAGAAATCAATTCAGATTGGAGCTAACAACAGGTCGATCATACGCCAGGTTGTTGGCTTGCATAATTTGTCGCTTGTTGAGTTAAAGGACAATAACATTCATGTAGCATTAAATCAAAGTAAGAAGAGTTTAAAACTTGCGATGAGTCGAAATTATAAGGCTTGGGTTAGCTCAAACTTTCAACAACTAGCAAACCTGTATTCTAGAGTTAAACGATATGATTCAGCTTTTTATTTTCAGATAAAATACGATTCATTAAGTGAGATATTAGAAGGGGATAGAGTCAGGGCCCGAATTGCAGCAATGGAAAGGGATGTTGAAAAACAGGAGAAGATTCTTCTTCAAGAAAGAGAAGCACAGACTTTAAAAAGTCGCAACCAATTGTTCATTAGTTCCAGTGTTGGAATTATATTTCTCAGCGGCCTCGCTTTTTTCTACTACCGTAGCAACCGTTATCGAAAGCGTGCAAATAAGCAGATAGAAAAAACCCTAAAAGAACTCCGTGCCACCCAGGAACAACTGGTGGCCCAAGAAAAGATGGCTGCCCTTGGTCAACTGGTATCAGGGATCGCCCATGAGATCAATACACCTTTAGGGGCTATTCAAGGACTGATCCAACCAGTCAATGATCACTTTTCGTTTGTGACCTCGCAGTTGAATCAAGGGCTAAAAGTAGTTTCGGAAGATCAACATGTTTTGATCCTGGAACTTATGAAACATTATGAAGCCTCCAAGCCTCAGTTCACTGCCCAGGAAAGAAGGGATCAAAAGAAATCGCTAAATATGTCGCTGACTAATTTGGGAATAACCCTGTCCAAACCGACCATAGCGCATCTGTTAGACATAGGTGTTACTGAACTCAATACCTCTTGGGAAGAGATCCTGAAGTTACCGAATCATGAACCTGTCATAAAACTGATTCATAGCGTGGTTATGCATGAACGGGGCACAAGCCAGATGGCGAGTGTAGTCAATAAGATCGCTAAAATGGTGAGTGCATTGCAGACCTATTCCCAACCCGAACGATCAGCAGAAGTGAAAGTGGCTATTGATCTTAGGGAAAATATTGACCAGGTATTGGTATTGCTTGAAAACGAATTCAAGAAAGGAGTACAACTGATCAAAAATTACCCGAAAACACTTACGCCTATTCAAGGCAATCCAGAAGCCCTGAGTCAGGTATGGACAAACCTGTTGATCAATGCGATCCAGGCGGTGGAAGGTGAGGGAACCATAGAAATAGAAATAGAAGAGGAAGCACAGCAGATCACAGTCTCTATCAAAGACGATGGCTACGGTATCAATGAAGAAGATAAGGACAAGATCTTCGAAGCATTTTATACGACCAAAAAACGAGGTTATGGAACGGGATTAGGGTTGAACATTGCCAGGAAGGTTGTGAGTAATCACAAAGGCGAAATTGAATTGAAAATAAAAGAGGGTCAAACTCTATTTAAGACGAGTTTGCTCAAAGCTCCTCAAGCTGGATGAAATGTCTTGTCATTTTCATTATAATAAGCGCTGCAATTACTCAATTGACGTTTGGTCAGACAGCTGATTCACTAAAATCTGCTTTAAAGACAGCTAAAGGTCAGGATCGTTTCCAGATCTATATGAAACTATTTGGGACTTATAGGTTCAATGCAGTTGATAGTGCCCGGTTTTATGTAAAACGGGCTGAACAAATGGCGAGTGGAGCAAATGACACCCTTATGTTAATTCGAGTAAAGACTGCCAATGCGTGGCTATTAAATCGAGAGGGCCGGATATTAAATGCAATTGCTAAATACAAAGAAGTTCTTGAATTGGCCAGAAATAATGGACTCCGGGATAGAGTCAAATTTATTTTAAATCTCCTGGGTCTCTCATATTATACATTAGCTAACTATGATAAGTCACTTGAATGTTATCTGGAATCGCTTAAGATTAGACAAGAAGATAATGATGCTGAGGAACTGGCTATTGTCAAGAACAACATCGGGTTGGTCTACTTGCAAATGAAGAATCCCCAAAAAGCTATTGAATATTTTAAGGAAGTTCTAGAGATCAGATTAGTCAATGCTTTAGGGGAGTTACTGCATGTTTATAATAATCTCGGGTTATCACATCTTCTTGCTCTAGAATATGTTTTAGCGAAGGATTATTTCTATAGGTCTGTTGACTCTTGCCATAAAATCGGTTGTGAGGCTCAAGTTTTGGCTGAGGCCTACAATGGAATAGGATCAGTTTATTTGAAGCTGACCAATAAGGATTCATCAATGAAGTATTTACATCTGGCTAAAGAACTATCAATTAGTAAGGATCTCAAATCAAAGTTAGTAGTGATCAATAGCAATTTGGCTGAAGCGTATATCGAATGGGATAATCTTGAAGAAGGTAAACGGTTTTTAGACGAGAGTCACAATATGGCAGAAGAGATAAATATGAAGCATTGGGTGTCCAAAAACTCTAACATTTATTCACAGTTATACTCAAAGTTGGGGCACTATGAAAAAGCGTATTTCTACAAGAATAAATATGATTCTATGGAAGGCGCCCTACTTGGCTACCGCCTTAATTCCCGCATTTCCGAATTAGAGAAGCAGGTTGAAGATAGAGAGAGAGCCCTTCTTCGAGAAAAAGAAGCCCAAGCCCTAAAAAGTCGCAATCAATTATTCATTGGTTCCAGTATAGGAATAGTGTTTTTAAGTGGTCTGTTGTTCTTCTTTTATCGCAGTAACCGTTATCGAAAGCTTGCAAATAAGCAGATAACAAAAACTCTGGAAGAACTCCGTGCCACCCAGGACCAACTGGTGGCCCAAGAAAAGATGGCTGCCCTTGGTCAACTGGTATCAGGGATCGCCCATGAGATCAATACACCTTTAGGGGCTATCCAAGGATTAATCCCACCAGTCAATGATCACTTTTCGTTTGTGACCTCGCAGTTGAATCAAGGGCTAAAAGTAGTTTCGGAAGATCACCGCACGCTTATCCTGGAACTTATGAAACATTATGGAGCCTCCAAGCCTCATCTCACTGCCCAGGAAAGAAGGGACCAAAAGAAATCGCTAAATATGTCGCTGACCAATTTGGGAATAACCCTATCCAAACCCACTATAGCGCATCTGTTAGACATAGGTGTTACTGAACTCAATACCTCTTGGGAAGAGATCCTGAAGTTACCGAATCATGAACCTGTCGTAAAACTGATTCATAGTGTAGTGATGCATGAACGCGGTACGAGCCAGATGGAGAGTGTGGTCAATAAGATTGCTAAAATGGTGAGTGCATTGCAGACCTATTCCCAACCCGAACGATCAGCAGAAGTAAAAATGGCTATTGATCTTAGAGAGAACATCGATCAGGTACTGGTACTATTGGAAAACGAATTCAAGAAAGGAGTACAACTGATCAAAAACTACCCGGAAGCGCTTACACGCATTCAGGGCAATCCGGAAGCCCTGAGTCAGGTATGGACAAACCTCCTGATCAATGCGATCCAGGCGGTGGAAGGTGAGGGTACGGTTGAAGTAGAAATAGAAGAAACAGCAGAGCAAATCACCGTTTCAATCAAAGACGATGGCTATGGTATCAAAGAGGAAGATAAGGACAAGATCTTTGAAGCGTTTTACACAACCAAAGAAAGGGGGTACGGCACAGGCTTAGGGCTGAATATTACCAGGAAGGTAGTGAGTAATCATAAAGGCAAGATTGAGCTGATAATAAAAGAGGGTCAAACTCTATTTAAAACCAATCTACCCAAAACGCTTCAAACCGGATGAGGCGTTTTTTCATTTTCGTTATCACAAGTGCTGTAACTATTCAATTAACGTTTGGTCAGGCTGTGGATTTGCTTAAAGCAGCTTTAAATAAAGCTAAAGGTCAGCATCGTTACGAGTTATTGCTGGATCTGTTTGAAATACATTATGAATCAAACCCAGACAGCGCTGAATACTTCGCCAACCAGACGTTGGAGCTGGCCAGTATAGAAGGAGATAGTTTAATGATTAGCAGGGCATTGACCGCAAAAGGATTTCTCCATCGACTGGAGGGTAATCATGATAGTACACTCATTTGTTATCAACATGCTTTGGATATAGCAAGTCGAAATAATTTCCGGGAACGAGAAAAATTTATTCTTAATCAGATGGGTTCCTACTATGGAGAATTAGCGGATTACGGCAAATCATTAAAATTCAAGATGTCATTCTTGAGAATGAACAAGGAAGATAAGGATTCTATACAGCTTGCTTCAGCGTACAATAACGTTGGTCTTATTTATTACAGAACAGGTAATTATCTGAGAGCGATAGAATTTATTAACAATGCTCTTGATTTAAAAAGAAGGTTTAATTCAAACTTAATATCTACATATATCAATCTGGGATTATGTTACACTGCGCTGGAAGATTATCAGGAAGCAATAAATTATTATGATAATGTTTCCAAGTTATGCAACGAGGATTGTGATACTGAGAACCTAATTGCCCTTTATCATGGATATGGCTTGGCTTATGAAAACAGTGATTTTGAAAAAAGCAAGAACTATTTTGAGCAGGCGTTGAAGTTGTCGCGTGCCAACCATATGAAACTACGTTTGGTTGTTGGGCTCTACAACCTATCACGACTAACTATACATGAAAATAGTTTAGAGAAGGCACTAAAACTTGCGTTAGAGTGTCAACAAATTGCTTCAAAGTACCAGTACCAACGTTGGTTGAAAGGGAGTTATAAGGTGCTTAGTGAGGTTTATTCAAGGTCAAGACAGTTTGAATTAGCGTATGACTATCAACGTAAGTATGATTCACTTAATGAAATAATAACTGGAAGTGAGGTGCGTTCAAAGATGTCTATTCTGGAGCAAGAGGTTCAAGAAAGTGAGATGGCCCTCCTTAAAGAAAAGGAAGCCCAAGTCCTAAAAAGCCGTAACCAACTATTAATAGGTTCCAGTGCAGGAGTCCTGCTCTTAGGAGGTTTGGCTTTTTTCTTTTACAGGAGTAACCATTTTCGCAAACGAGCTAATAAACAGATTTCAAAAACCCTAAAAGAACTCCGTGCCACTCAGGACCAACTGGTGGCCCAAGAAAAGATGGCTGCCCTTGGTCAACTAGTATCAGGGATCGCCCATGAGATCAATACACCTTTAGGGGCTATCCAAGGTTTGATACCGCCAGTCAATGATCATTTTGCATTTGTGACTTCACAATTGAATCTAGTGCTAAAAGAAGTTCCGGAAGATCGCCATACGCTTGTCCTGGAGCTGATGAAATAATACGGAGAAGAAAAATCTCATTTTAATACACAGGAAAAAAGGGTGGTGAGAAAGGCGTTGAATAACTCACTTGCTGAATTTGGTATAGCGGCGTCCAAGCCCACTATTGAGTATCTGTTGGATATTGGTGTTACTGAACTCAATACCTCTTGGGAGAAGGTTCTGGAGTTATCGAACCAAGAAGCCGTCGTAAAACTGATCCATAGCGTGGTAATGCATGAACATGGTACTCAACAAATGGAAACGGTAGTCAATAAGATCGCTAAAATGGTAAGTGCATTGCAGACCTATTCTCAACCTGAACGATTAGCAGAAGTGAAAGAGGCAATTGATCTTAGAGAAAACATCGACCAGGCACTGGTACTACTCGAAAACGAATTCAAGAAAGGAGTACAACTGATCAAAAACTACCCGAAAACACTCACACCTATTCAAGGCAACCCGGAAGCCCTAAGCCAGGTATGGACGAACCTGTTTATTAACGCTATCCAGGCGGTAGAAGGGAAGGGTACTGTTGAAGTAGAAATAGAAGAAACAGCAGAACAAATCACTGTTTCAATCAAAGACGATGGCTACGGTATCAGGAAAGAAGACAAAGACAAGATCTTCGAGGCATTCTATACGACCAAAGAGAGGGGTTATGGCACCGGGTTGGGGTTAAATATTGCAAATAGGATTGTAGAACAGCATAAAGCTGATATCCGTTTTTCCGAGAAAGAAGGGCATACCATATTTAAAGTCTCATTAAATAAGTGATTTCCAAGATGTTCAGCCTAACCCAATTAGTGATTGCGAATAGTGGGTAATGAATACCCTCAAGTCAGTAACTTAGACGGCTTTAAAAAGGTAAATGCAATATCTTTGAGGTATGAATACTTATTATTAATGAAGGAAGACAACGATTACGAAAAGGAACTTAAACGGCTATTTCTCATTTTAATTAATGACAAGAGCGTTATTGTTCAGTTGGATGAAGATACTAAGATGGAGTTTCGACAATTACGCTATCGTATGACCAAGGATGAGGTAGGGGAGACCACAATGCGGAAATTGATCGAAAAATATATGGGCAAGAGATTTGTGATTATCGACAATGAATAATGAACAACTAACGATTCACCAGTACCTAAGCATTAAACTGAAATTCTCTGCTGTTATTTACAAGGCCCTCAGTTTCAATCTAAATCCTTCCAGTCTGGTGACCAGTAGAACAGTAACAAGCACCCGAAGCCCCATGCTCTAAGCACTTAGCTTTAAGCCCCAATCTAACACCTAAAGTCAAAAAATCTAAAATTTTTTCATCCAGTCCCATCTCCTGATACTCTCAGCTTTTATTATTGATTTGATTTTAATGGCCATAAGATCCAGGAGAAGGGCGATACCCCGTGGAAAATGTAGCCTGTGTTTTAAGTAAGAAAATAATGAAATTAGAAAATTATCAAGTAAACAATCTTTCGCCAGAAGAATTAAAGCAAATTGATGGCGGAGATGGATGGGTGTGTGGTTTTGTGGGGTGGACTTATGAAGTTCAAGATGCTGCGGGAGAATTTTTTGAAGGTTTTGCCGATGGCTTTCATGAGGGATACGTAGAAGATAGATAAAGTTAACGGAATTAAATATAAAGCAACAAATAAATGGCCGGTTCTGGCCATTTGGAAAGGCAGGAGCCTATTATCATTATTTTAATAATTTTCTTAATGGCCTTCCTGATTGATTCGTGCTTACAACAAAAAACATTTAATTAAACAAAAATAACCATGAAAAATTTAGAATTATTATCACAAAATGAGCTGATTGAGATAACCGGAGGCGGTGCCTATGGGTGGGGTCATATGATTGGTAAAACGCTCGGTCAGGCGACAGCTGGTTTTGTGAATGCAGTTGAAACTTTTATTGACATAATAAGCTAGCAGAAAACAGTAGATCTGTCATAATTGATCTCCAGTAAGCAAGTGGATCAAAGGGAGTAAATCTCTTTGATCTTTTTATGATGCTTTTACGTTTATCAAGCTTCTTTAAAAAAGTTTACCCACTGTAAAGAGACACCATTTCTGTTAAAAAAACTGAATATCTTGTCTCAAATATTAAAGCTGGTTAGCTCGTCAATTTAATATTATCACTGATCAATCAGTACTTCCAAAATCTTGGTTTCATAACTTTCCGAACACACTCTGTTGTAAGTGATATTAGGATTGTACAAGAATATTCTTCTAAAAAATCTAAATTTTTTCGTCTGGTCCCATCTCCTAATACTCTCGGCTTTTATTATTGATTTGATTTTAATGGCCATAAGATCCGGGAGAAAGGCGATACAGCCGGCTTTCACGAAGGATATACTGAAGATAGATAAAATAAATTTTATGAGTTTATATGCATTAAGTGAGGGCGAGTAGATAATTTTTTAAAAAGTTCATAGCTGACTCCAACTGACTTTATGCAACTAATATTTAATTACTATGAAAAACTTAGAATTACTATCCCAAAATGAATTGATAGAAATCACTGGGGGCGGTGCCTATGGCTGGGGACATATGATTGGTAAAACACTTGGCCAGGCAACGGCTGGTTTTGTGAATGCAGTTGAAACTTTTATTGACATAATAAGCTAGAAAAAAAATAGCAGATTTGTCATAATGGATCTTTAGTAAGTAAGTAGATCAAAGGGAGTAAATCTCTTTGATCTATTTTATGATACCTTTACGCTTAACAATCCATTTGAAAAAAATACTACCTGGTAAGAGGCACCATTCCTATTGAAAAGAAAACTGAATATCTTGTCTCAAATATTAAAGCTGGTTATGGCCGGTTTGCTCATCAACTTAATATTATCACTAATCAATCAGTACTTCCAAAACCTTGGTTTCATAACTTCCCGAACACACCCTGTTGTAAGTGATATTAGGGCTGTTCAGGAATATTCTTCTTATATCAAGATTTTTGTTGGAACGGTTGTTTTGACTCCTATATTCGAGGAGCTTTCATTCAGGTATTTGCTAAATTTTCAACAGAAAGCTTTTAAAATTGGACTTTCTGCTTGCTTGACCATGTCAATTATTGTGCTTGGAGAATTAAATACTCTTCCCGTTTTTGAATATATCCCTTCCGTGCTTAGGTTTAGATTTTTACTGATGTTCATCCTAATATTTGCTCCAACTTTTGTTGTGGTTTCTTTTACTGAAAATAAATTATCACTTTCTCAGTGGCTAAATAATAATCTGCTTAGACGTTATGGAATGATCCTCTTTTGTAATGTCATGTTTGCAACTATGCACTTGTACGTCGTAAGTTCTACGGATAACGCCTGGTTTTATATAACTATTTTATCGCCTTACTTTTTCACAGGACTAATTTTCACATACGCAAGGCTTAAGTATGGTTTTGTAGCGTCTGTTTTAACCCATGCAATTTTTAATCTATTCTTAGTTAGTTTGAATATCCTGCTCAGGTAAATCACTCTTACTTACCAGGGCTCGGATTATTGCATGGACCTAATAAATTCATTATAGGTACTTCGTTCTCCGTCACTTAAGAGGGTTTCGACTATTGGAGAAACTCAGGAACTATGCGAGGAAGCGTGACGAATCAGTATGATTTGACCATGCTGGTGCTCATAAACCAATTGCTTTATTACATCTTACCATCCACTCAAAAAATCGAATAATTTTATTATACAAGTATCGCGCTGATCGCGAGATAATCTTTTAAGTGCCTTTAGGTCTTTCGACCTATATAGAATTGGGTCATTTTTTACCAGTGCCTGTATCTTTTTCAAGATTCATTCATTTAATCATAGGATCACCGAAAGCAAAGAGATGAACGGGGTTTTAATTTTTTTAAAAAAGTAAATAAGTATTTATGATATGTAATTTTTATTATATAACATAGAGTAAATAAAAACTTACGATATGAAAAAATATTTTCTACTTTCAAGGCTACGACTGAGTAATGGAATTTTGTTTTTCGCAGGCTATACGCTGTTCATTTATTTGCTAATTAGACTTGTTATGAATTCGTAGAGATATGTCATTAGAAGAAAGAAGGAACCTGTATTTAAGGATCGATCAAATGATCCGATTATGCATGCCTGGAGGTGCTCAATATCTCGCTCGGCGCCTTAATGTGTCAAGGAGCACCTTTTTTAGGTACTTGGATGAAATGAAAGCAATGGGTGCACCTATTTGTTTCGATGAACAAAGGCGTTGCTACTACTACAGCGAGCCGGGCAACTTTGCATTCGGTTATTTAAAGAAGCATGAATTATCTAACTGTGAACTGATATCCACTTCCGCCGGATTTGATATAATAAAGTATGAACCATTTTTAAATAAGCTGTCCTATGCCTAAGGAAATATTCCCGTCAGAAATACTGCGGTTTACCCTTGAAGGCGCTGTAGCAAAATTGTCATCTCGCTCACAAGTCATATACATCATAATCACGGGTAAGGTTATACTTGCGCTGGTCGCCATGCCCCTTCTTAATGTGGATGTGAGTGTGCAGAGCCCCGGTGTCATAAGGCCCGGAATGGAAATGACTGTTATTAATAGCCCTGCTTCAGGTGATGTTTCAAACTTGTTCGTTCGCGAGAATGAAATGGTTTCTGTGGGTGATACACTTTTGACAATAGAACAGCCTGAGTTGGCTATTCGAAGCAACTTTATGGAAGAGCGGATAGACCTGCTCAACAGTTTCAATGATGACTTAACCCATCTCATTCACACTTTAACGCCTTCTGCGTTTAACAGGGTAACCGGTTTAAGCGAAGAGGTATATCAGCAAGAATACGAAAGGTTCAAGCGTGAGATTTTTAAATCTAATCAAGTCTATTTAAAAACGAAACAAGACTGGAAACGAAGTAAAAAGCTTTTTGATCAAGATGTGATAGCGGCCGTAGAATATGAAAATGTTACCTATGAATATGATCAGGCGGTAGCAAACTTCAAATCGATCCACCAGTCTTTTTTAAGTGGATGGCAAGAGCAGATATTTAAGAATGAGCAAGAATTGGAAAAGACAAAAGGCGAGCTTGAGCAACTTAAAGCTCAGAAACAAGGATTTATGGTTACGGCTCCTGTTTCCGGTACGGTTCAGGAGCTGCGAGGATTATATAAACAGAGTAGGGTTTTTTCTAATCAGGAGCTTTTCAAAATATCACCAAAAGGGGTTCTAATTTCAGAATGCTACATAACTCCGGCAGATATAGGACTGATCTACAAGGGGAGTTCGGTGATTTTTCAAATTGATGCTTTTGATTATAACCAATGGGGCACTATTACGGGTAGCGTTGATGATATTTCGGATGACGTGATTATTCATGAAGGACGACCATACTTTCGGGTAAAATGCAAGCTTGAGAAAGAGGCTCTTACGTTGAACAACGGATATTCAGGTAAACTAAAAAAAGGAATGACGTTGAATGCTCGATTTCAAGTTGCACAGCGTTCGTTATGGCAACTTCTTTATGACAAGGTGGACGACTGGCTGAATCCCTATGCTGTATCAGGTTAACCCTTGTACAGAGAAAATATACTTCACTTAATCACTTCTTTTTAGACTCATCACTTGATATGAATAAACCTGTCAAAATCAAACAGCATGATATCACGGATTGTGGAGCGGCTTGTCTGGCCTCCATAGCGTCCTTCTTTGGATCTAAAATACCTATTTCAAGAATTCGACAATCAGCTTCTACAGATAAAAAAGGCACCAATGTGTTAGGTATGATTGAGGCGGCAGAAAAGATAGGTCTTTCTGCCAAGGGTGTGAGAGGAGATTTTGAAAGCCTTTTCGAAATTCCCAAACCTGCTATTGCACATGTAATTGTCAAAGAGGTGCTACATCATTTTGTCGTCATCTATAACACGTCCGATAAATACATCGAAGTAATGGACCCTGGCGACGGTAAAGTACATCGGTACTCGCATGAAGAATTCAAGAAAAACTGGACTGGTGTACTTATCTTGCTTATGCCGGATGATAACTTTACCCAAGAGGATCTAAAAGTCTCAGTTCGTAAGCGTCTGTGGTACCTGCTTAAACCGCATAGATTTATATTGTTGCAGGCGTTAGTAGGTGCCGCAGTTTATACTATTCTGGGCTTGTCTACTTCCATATACGTTCAGAAGATTATCGATTATGTATTGGTAGGAGGTAACACCAGTTTACTAAATTTGATGAGTATCATCATGATCGGCTTGCTCTTAGTTCAGGTATTTATAGGAGCGTCAAAATCATTTTTTACGCTTAAAACCGGACAACAAATAGATGCGCGACTGATTTTGGGCTATTATAAACACCTATTGAAGCTTCCACAGCGATTTTTTGATACCATGCGTGTAGGTGAAATTATTTCCAGGGTGAATGATGCGGTTAAGATTCGGGGCTTTATCAACGATACTATGATTGATCTTGTTGTCAATGCGTTTACCGTGGTTTTTGCGTTTGCTCTGATGTTTTCTTTTTATTGGAAGTTGGCATTGGTAATGCTACTGGTTATTCCGTTGTACCTGATGATTTACGTGGTCACCAATAAGCTCAACAGAGCTACACAACGAAAACTCATGGAGAATTCAGCAGATCTTGAATCCCAGTTGGTAGAGTCGTTAAATTCTGTGTATACTATTAAAAGCTTCGGATTAGAGTCTTTTGCAAATCTTAAAACAGAAACACGTTTTGTTAAATTGCTTCACAGTGTTTATAACTCGGGGAGAAATGCTATTTTATCAGGAAACACCAGCCAGTTGGTCTCCAGGCTATTTACAATTATCTTACTCTGGGTAGGATCTTATTACGTTATTAATAGCAACATAACACCAGGGGAGTTACTTTCTTTTTATGCACTTATAGGTTATCTAACCGGACCGGTAATGAGTTTAATTGGAGCTAACAAAACCATTCAAGATGCTTTGATAGCGTCAGATCGACTTTTTGAATTGATGGATCTGGAAAAGGAATCATCTGAAAACGAAGTAAAACTATCTAAAAATAAGCTGGGAGACATTTGCCTGAAGGAGGTGTCCTTTCGATATGGATCCAGAATCACTGTTTTTGAAGACCTGTCCATAACCTTTCCATATGGTAGAGTAAGTGCTATTGTAGGGGAAAGTGGCTCTGGAAAGTCCACCATAGCCGCTATTGTTCAGAAGATGTATCCCATAGACAAAGGTTCGGTATCTATAGGTGATATCAATATGGCCTATCTCAACATGGAGTCGCTCAGAGATTTGGTAAGTGTAGTTCCTCAAAAAATCGATTTGTTTGCGGGTAATGTTATTGAAAATATCGCCATTGGCCGGTTTAGCCCCGATATGGATCGGATTCTTGAAATCTGTAAGCAACTTAATATTCTGGATTTCATTGAAAGCCTGCCGAATGGCTTCAATACCTACTTAGGAGAGAATGGTGCTACGCTTTCCGGCGGCCAGAAACAAAAGATAGCCATTGCAAGGGCCTTGTATAAGCAGCCGGAAGTACTTATTTTGGACGAAGCTACTTCGGCACTGGATTCTACTTCAGAAAACCATATTCAAAATGCATTAAATGTATTGATTGGCGCTAAGAAAACCGTGATTATTATCGCACATAGATTAAGTACGGTATGCAAAGCTGATCGAATTTTCGTTTTAGACAAAGGAAAACTTATCGAAGAAGGTGATCATAGCGAATTATTGGAAAAACGTGGTCATTACTACAGCCTGTGGGAACAGCAGTTTCCAATGTTAGCCCAAATCGCATAGGTGGTTACGGTTAATACCCTGCATAAATCTGGTGGGTTTTTATTTAAGACCGAACCTAACATTATTATTGGGTTTTTTTAATACCGGAATGGTTTAAACCTATCTTTACGCTTCCAAATAATCAATAATGCCTCATAAGTTCAAAAGATATACAA
>JBCCLN010000043.1:0-21622 GCA_039026865.1 Bacteroidota bacterium
ATTTTATTCAAATTATCTAATTTCCAAATATTTGATAATCAATCTATTAAGTAGCTGAATAGTAACTAAAATAGTGTGAATTGATTCAAGTAATTGATTTACAGTAGTTTAATGTTCATTCTGAATGATTTTTGGTTCCTCAAATTTGGGGAACGATTTTGTCATCTTATTCGAAATCAATCACCTTATATTCAACGTGTTACCTCATCTCAATGAATAACACCCGAATTTTTCGGGTTAACCATTCAAAGTGACTCAATTAGCTTTTTCCTGAAAATCGGTTTGTTTAATGAAAACATGATCCTGACATCTTCCAGCCAGGTACTTTGCTCATCTAAAAATCGGAAGAGTGATTGTATTGGCTGTTTAGTATACAGTTTCTCAAAGATTTCTTCGCCCAGATCATTTCTCTCTTTTAATACTCCAAGAAGAATTTTGTCGTAGAATCTGAAGCGAGGAGTTGTTATGCCTTTATATGGTGTGATCTCTTCCTTTAAATTATCAACGATCATCTTGGAATATCTTTCAGCATTTTTAAAAGAATACCCTGAGGACGGCCTGACCCAACCACCCGCCGTGCCAATTTTCGTTACGTGTTTTTTGTGATGCTTTTCAAAAGGATAAGTGGACATTGGTATCTGACCAATCTCTTTTTCCAGAATCTCAAAGTGTTTTATTTTCAACACCTCAGAGATATATTCTCTAAGTATTTTTTCATATTCTTTTTCTTGAAGCAGGTGTTCATTGAAGAGGGTAAACTCTACCAATGCATAGGTCGATGAAAATGGAAGAATGTAATGAAAGCTGGTTTGGTTTTCCCACTTCAAACGATAATCCATGATAGTCATGACCTCTTCATGAAAAACAGGTTCAGGCGTTTTTATGAACCATCCAAGAAAATGCTGAACAAGGGAGATGTAATTATTTCTTTCATGAGAGAACTGTTCGGGAATGCGGCTATCAAAAATATGTCCTGCTATATAAGTTTCTTTTTTACCAATAATGTTTCGGTCTACTATTTCACTTATATCATCTTTTACCCATTCAAATCGCTCAGATGAATGAATTATTTCTTTTGCGTATGGATAAAAATCGACAGATTGTATGGACTTATAATAATAGTTTTTAAGTGGTATTTCCATTTTTTTTTGATGCGTATAGAAGATAGCCTTATTCCATGTTTTTTTGGCTATTTCATCCCATTTCGAAGGTTTGTTTTCCCAGAAAGACCAGGTATGATCATTGGAATTTTTCAGGTCTTTATCTACAATTAGAATCCGTTTATCGGCAAAAGCTTCGTCCAAAGAGAGTTGGATGGCAAGGTGCAGACCGGCGGCTCCGGCACCAACGATAGCATAATCAAATGATCGATTGAACATAGAATGAAGCAAAGAATGCTAATTGTGCAAGGTACAGGTTTAAACAAAACTGAAAATTCATTTCCTTTATGTATCTCTGATAGACCCAATGAAGTCCGGCGGCTGTAATAAACCAGCCAATGTAATTGCTGAGGGGAATTTGGTTATTAACCCAATACCAGAAATCAAAATTTGCAGCGTTTGGCTCTATAAATAGATCCAGAAAAACCATCAAGAAAGCGCCCAAAATTATCTTTATCGGAACGGTAGAATGAATCTTTGAAGCTATGCATCCAGTAATGATGACTAACATAGACCAATTAAGACCAATAAGGTAAGGTACTCCATCAAGCTTTGGTCCCAGATTACTGCCATAATAATATTCCCCAAAAGGAAAGCTAAATGTTACTCCTAACCACTCTACAAACATACCGCAAGAGAAAAAGATCAAGGTAATAAAGGTCTTTTGAGGAAGAAGCAGATCCCCTGCTAAGGTTAGTAATAAAATACAAATTATCAGATTTATAGGCGTTTTCGGGAGAAACCAATCACTATGACCTAAGATCATTCCTATAATACCAGAGAGATGGAATAGCCATACAATGCCTATAGCTACATTGATTTTAGTAAGTATCATTAGAAGGAATAAGGTCCGAAACGATCTTTGCAGATAATAGACAAAGAGGAATGCCACCTCCCGGATGTGCCGAACCTCCGCAGAAGTATAAGTTTTTGATAGAAGAGGAGAAGTTAGGATGCCTGAGAAAAGCTGCAAATTTTGAATTGCTGGAGGTGCCGTATAAAGAACCTTCGTGGGAAAGTGTATCTTTTTCTATTTTAACAGGATCTAATACTTTTTCTGTGGTGATCAATTTTTCTATGTCTGTGTTTAATATCCTCGAAAGCTTTTTTATCACAGATTGTTTGGCAGATTGCTTAAGTTTTTCCCAGTCTTGCCCTTTATTGCCTGGGGAGTTAATCATTACGAACCAATTCTCTGCTCCATCAGGTGCATGATAAGCGTCTTCTTTGCTGGTGATATTAATATAAGTGGTTGGGTCTTGAATCAATGTGTGTTTATGGAATATAGCATCAAATTCTTTTTGATAATCATCGGAAAAGAAGATATTGTGAAGTCCTAGCTCATCAAAGTTTTTGTTGATTCCCCAATAGAAAATCATGGCCGAGCTTGAGCGCTCCTGTTTCAATACTTTTTTCGGTTTTTTTGCATTTATCAATATACTCTGATAAGCAGAAAAGATATCCATATTGCAGACTACCAGGTCAGAGGCATAAAACTCACTGCCTACCCTCACTCCTGTAACCTTTCTGTTTTTGTATGACACCTCATCTACTTTGGAGCTAAATTGAAAATTTATCCCTTGACTGAGTGCAAGTCTATATAGGCTTTGAGAAATTTCATGCATGCCGCCTTTTGGATAATACGTCCCGAAACGCATCTCTAGTTGAGGAATCAACGACATAATCCCTGGGGTGGAGTAGGGGTTAGAGCCATTATAAGTAGCATACCTATTAAATAATTGAATAAGCTTCGGATTATTAAAATACTTTTGGTTAACCTTATTTAGACTATTGTTTAAATCCAACCCTCGAGAACTGAGTATTCCTTTCAAAGCATCTTTGCTCAGAAAAGTAGTTAATTTGTGAAGTGATTTTTCTAAAAAAAGCTTAGCCGTTAAATTATATTTCTTTTCACTATTGTTCAGATATTGTTCTAAATGGTACCTTGGTTCTTTAAATTTCTTTGAGGCTAGTGAAATAAATTCTTCCTTATCTCCGGGAACGGAGAAAGTAGTCCCATCTTCCCAGAAGTAATTACATATGCTATCTTTTTTGACGTAATTGAAATGTTTCCGAGGGTCTTCATTAAATAGTAAGAATAACTCGTCTACATAATGCGGCATCGTGAATAAAGAAGGACCATAATCAAAACGGTATCCATTAGATTCAAAAGCATGCAACTTACCCCCTGCATAAGCACTTGCTTCAAATACGGTTACGTCGTAGCCTTTCGCCCGCAGACGCAATGAACTCGCAAGTCCCGCAATACCTGACCCTATAATAATTGCTTTATTCATCGGTCTAAGAACTATACCTTCTTGGTAATGTTTGTCTTGAATAGAAAGCATTCAATAGAAGACGTCAAAAAAAAATTTGCTTTTTTTATTCATTGATTTGGAAGCTTGCTTCAGCGTCAATAAAAAATCTTTTTTGCATGACTTCAACGGAAGAATTCTACTCTATTCTATGATTTTATTTATAAAATATTGGAAATAGTTTATAAACAACACGGTAGGATCAAAGAATTAAACAGCGTGTATTTTGGTGGTATCGGCTACAGTTTTTGAAAAAATAAACAACTATGTTATCAACAGAAGTAAGTCGAAAATAAAGGTAAACGGTTGTAATTAATTAAACAGGTATCAAAGAATTTTTTACCAAAACTCCTTGATACCTAATATAGGTTTAAAATTGAATCCTATACAATATATCAGGAAAGAATCCAATTTGGTCTACTTGATTGATTTCATCTGTAACCTCATTATATCTTCTCACAAATTCGTTTTCTCGATTGGTGACATTCTGAAAGTCTACAAAGAATTGGTGCGAAACTTTTCTCCGGTTTAGCCTTACACCAAACTTAACATCCCATCTCAAATAACGACCGTATCGCTCACTAAAGGCAATATCCTCTTGCAATACTTCCCTTCCAGCATTATTTCGGGTTGCAGTTAAGTCAATAGGTGTAAATGGTCGTCCGCCGGAAGTAGTGAATTTCGTATCGAATGTCCAGGCATTTTGTGCTGAGGGTCCAAACTTCCATTCTTTTCCAAAAAGTATGTTCAAAACATAATTACTATTGAAAGCGGTATTTCTTGAGATACCATCACTTCCTTCATATTTTGATTCGAAAAGAGAGGTAGTAGCCAGCAAGTAGTAATTTTTGCTGAAGAATTTTTCTAAAGTAATTTCTACTCCATAGTTTAATCCGGTTCCGTCATTTACCAATGAGCCTCTTTCATCGAATTCAAATTCAGCGCCTTCATTTATGATTGAATAACTTGAAGGGTTTTGCTCCACGGGGATGTCAAATAGATTTTGATAATAAGCTTCTGCCTTAAGTCTCCAATCAGGCCCCAGGTTTCTATCCATTCCCAGTACAAAATGATGCGCTTTCATGAATTCCAACTCATCGTTGGTTTGTACGGAAACTTCAGGGGCTACTTCCTCTCTGTAAAAGAGAATAGGGGCAGGGATGGACTGACCATGTAAGCCATACGCAAAACTCCATCGTTGAACCGGAGACTGTTGCCAACTGACCGCAACGCGTGGCTCTGCGATAAAATCTTTTGTAAACCCATGGTACTGTGAGTGAATACCAAAAGTGGTTGAGAATTCATTAGAGAATTTGTACTCCGCTTGTGCGTAGGTCTGGGCCAGGTTGTATCTCTCCTGGAAGTCGCGAGACACGAAAAAATAGTCCGGGACTGAGTCGTTATTTGTGTCAGGAATGTTCACCCGATCATCTCTATCCTCATTATAAAGATCCATATCATATATTTCATTTAGAAAGCCGGCTCTTAAAGCCCATCTGGAACTGAGTTTGCTGTTTAATGTGGAGGTGAGCGTGTATCGGGTTTCTCTATTATTTACGTTTACTGCTCTATATTTCTTTATGAGATTTTGATTTTCATCCAGAATTCGATCGTCTTGTCTGAAATCATTGGCATTGGTAGAGGCTCCAATCGAGGTTTTTAAATAGGTACTCTTGCCAAACCTGACGGTATTGCTTAATCCTATTAACCCAATCTCACTTTCAACAAAAGCATCCTCATCAGGATCAGCAAACAAATCATCTTCGTCTATTTCATCACCTAAAAAATCGATACTGCTCTTGGCGCCAATACCAAATAAATCAAATCTTCCAAGCTTGGTTTTGCCTAAATCTATTTTGAAGGAAATGTCTTGATAATATGGGCTTGCACTTGTTCCCGGAGCAGCAACTCCTGCAATCCCATATCGATAGGAAACGAGAAATGATGAATTATTTTTTCTGCTCATAGGCCCCTCTGCCATAAATTCGGCGCCACTGAAAGCGGCTATCTGGCCCGTAAATTCATAGGTGTCTTTATTGCCATTTCTAAACATTACGTCAAACACTGCAGCATTGGCATTGCCATACTCTGCGGGAAACGCGCCTGTGAGGAAATCGGATGTTCTCAAAATATTGGTGTTCAGGGCACTGACAGGACCACCCGTGGTCCCAATAGTGGAAAAGTGATTAGTAGTAGCAACAGGTATTCCTTCGATTCTCCAAAGTAGACCTACCGGTGAGTTTCCTCTTACTACGATGTCATTCCTTGCATCATCAGTGGCTGATACACCGGCAAATGAAGTTGCAAGCTTGGCAACATCATTTCTTCCGCCCGAAAATCGAGTTACTTCTTCCAGACTAAAGGTGCGGGCACTTACCTTTGCCATATCGTTAATGGGTAAGTCTTTATTCGCATCGGCTGTGATTACGACTTCTTGAAGTTTCTCCACCGATTCTTCTAATAGTATTCGCAAAACCACCTCTTTCCCTGAGGTCACTAGCACATTGGGAAGAGAAATACTCTTGTATCCTATATAGGTGACAGCAAAGTTTTGTCTTCCTACAGGAACTTTTTCTATGACAAATTCGCCATCTATATCAGCAACATCCCCTATAATAGGATCGGAGCCCACCAGCTGAATAGTGGCTCCAATAAGTGGATATTCTGCTTGTGCATCCAAAATCAATCCTTTTACCGTTTGAGTTTGAGAAAAGGAAGAACAAATAGTTATGAGAGCAATAATAATTCCTAAAATAATAGTTTTTAAACGTCGCATTGTATTAAGCATTTTGATCTTGCTCGAAGGAACGGCAGACTTTTACTAGTGAAAATGGAATGTGGTACGAACTGCGTATCTAACGAGGTGAGCCGGAAAAAACGATACTTGAAAGGTATAAAAGAGGCTTAACTTACCATCATCGGTTTTATCCTTAATTATTCGGGTTTCAGAAGTGTAATTGTCTTTTTAGTTGATTTTGTGCACGTTTGGTCAAACATTGATCGTCTATCTTAGTATCCGATGAAATTAAATGAAATCATAGTACGATGGACTGGGATACCAATTGTTGCAGTTATTGCTGAGGCTGTTGATCCGGATCATATGTCATCAAACGCGTATTGGTATCAGTATTTGGTGGCCTTTTGCTTCACCGCAGTTTATTGGAATGGGGCATGTTTTATCATTTTTAAACTTAGAAAAGTATTTCCTGAGATTAGTAAAACAGATAAGAGATTATTCTTTTCGGCATTAGGAATTATCATTTGGATGTCCATTGGTGGGTTGCCCTTTAAGCTGATTTTTCAAGTTAGTGAGTTTCAAGATCTTTTGAAACCTTCCGTACATACCGAATTTTTACCTTTTAATTTTATTGCCGCTACAGTGATTTCGCTAGGATATGAGGCTTTTTACTTTTTTGAAAAATGGAAAGAGCAATTTAGGCTAAATGAGCAGCTAAAAAACCAGCAAATAAAAACGCAGTATGAAGTACTGCAAAATCAAATGAGCCCTCATTTTTTATTTAATAGTTTGAATACTTTGGCCAGTATTATACCTGAAGATGCCGATGCGGCAGTATCATTCACCGAGAGGCTCTCTGAGGTGTATCGATACATATTGAATAATAAAGATCGGGAGCTGGTGGAGCTGGTAGAGGAGTTAAGTTTTGTAAAGAGCTACCTCTTCCTGCTAAGAATGCGCTATCCCGATAATTTGTCTTATCATTTTAAAATTGAGCAGAAATATTTTAGTAGGACCATTCCACCGTTAACGCTGCAAATGTTGGTTGAAAATGCGATTAAACATAATATAGTATCAAAATCCAGGCCTCTTCACATTGATATTTATATTGAGAATGGAAAGTCAGTGATTGTTAAAAACAATCTTCAGCGTAAAAAATCTGCCGGTATTTCCACCAGAACCGGGTTAGAAAACATCAGAAAGAGGTATCAGATTCTTGGAAATAAAGAGATTGACGTAATGACCAGTGCCACCAATTTTATGGTCGCAGTTCCTCTAATTGACTTGTTGGAAGAAAAGGACTTGACCTTGGTATGAAAGTATTGATTGTTGAGGATGAAGCACCGGCATTTCGGCGGTTAGAGAAGATCTTGCATGAGATAGATGCCAGCATCGAGATCATGGAGGTTTTTGACAGCATAGAAGATACGGTGAAGTGGATGAAAAATCATCAAGCTCCCGATCTGGCTTTTATGGATATACAAATCAGTGATGGAATCAGTTTTCAAATATTTGATAAGGCAGAGGTAAAATGTCCCGTTATTTTTACTACTGCATTTGATGAATATATGTTGAAGGCTTTTAAAGTAAATAGTATTGACTATCTGCTGAAGCCCATAAAAAGGGAAGAATTGGAAGGAGCGTTAAAGAAGTACAAAGATTTGCATCAGGCGTCACCAATTTTGCCTCAACTTTCACTGCAAGAAATTCTGAGCCAGATAAAATTAGGAGGTGATCCATACAAATCTCGTTTCCTGGTAAAACAAGGAGAAAAAATGCTCGCCATCAAAGCTAAAGACATTATATGCTTTCAAAGTAAGCACGGGATTGTACATATTATTACTAACAGTGAAAAATCTTACTTATCTGACTTTACCTTAGATGATTTGCTGAACCAGCTTGATCCGGGGATTTTTTTCAGAGCAAATCGACAATTCATTGTGAACATTGATTTTGTAAATACAGTACACAGGTATTTCAAGGGCAAGCTAATGGTAGAGATGGATCATTTTGACAGCGATCAAATCATTGTAAGCAGCGAGAAGGCCACCGCATTTAAACAGTGGATGGACCAATAAATGTTTATTTGGGAATGTTCTTTTTATGGTCACCGGTCAAAAAACGAAAGGCATCCACCATCTTATAGGTACCCACAATCCCGGTAGCTCCTCCTGTCACAAGAAGTACTTGCCCGAGCCGATCATTTTCACGACCAAGCATTAAACCACCTGCGATGGTGATAGAATATCCAATTGTAGCAACTAATATCCCAGATTTAAATTTTTTCTGTGAATTTTTTAGGTTTAACTCTACTTGGTTGACTCTGACATCAAGCCGGATGATTGCTTGTCTTAGTGAATCGTATGAGGAGGTTTGCGCTGGTGCATGATTGAATAAGAGAACTAAGAGGAAGAGTAAGATTAACCTGTAAACCATTTCTTAAATTGTGTGACTTTTTCCCGACTCACAATGATATCAAAATTGCATCGAACCACTAAATCCAGGCTTAACCTTTGCCCTGTAAAAGGTTTCATGGATGTGATTGCCTCCATATTCACAATTTGTTTCCGGTTGATCCTAAAAAATTGATTAGAATTAGCCTGATCGTTCTCTATTTCTTCTAAAGTAAAGTCAGTAAGGTAGGATCTACCATCATGTCTATCCAGCACGTGCACAACCCGATTATCTATGTAGAAAAGTGCAATATCTTCGTTTCTTTTAGGAATAAGCCGTAAGCCTGATTTCACCAGGAAACGTTTCTTGACAGATTCTTTGGGAGTAACCAATATTTTTTTCAAGTCGTTAAGTTTTAAATCTCCACTTTTTCTGCCCTGAAATAATTCATATTTGTCAACCGCATCAATGACTTCTTTTTCCTTCAAAGGCTTCAATAGGTAGTGGATACTGTTCACCTTAAATGCATCCATGGAATATTCATCATAAGCTGTAGTAAAAATGATCGGAGTCTTCACCTCTACCCGATCAAATATTTCAAAGCTAGAACCATCTGCCAAATGAATATCACAAAAGATTAGATCTAAATCATGTTCGTGTTCCGAAAGGAATTCCACTCCATCTTTTACCGTATCTAAAGATTCTATTACCTCTATTTCCGTAAAGTTTTTTTGAATAATTCGTTGCAATCGATCAACAGCCAATTGCTCATCTTCCATAATTAATGTGTTCATTTTATCAACATAATTAATGTGTTCATTTTATCAATGAGAGTTTTATTGAAAATTCTTGTTTGGTGTCTTTTATTTCAGGAGGAATTGCTCCTAATAACTGATATCTTTTCCTAATATTGGCCAAACCCACCATTTCGGAAACAACAGGTTTTATTTTGGGGTTCCTGTTATTCTTTATAAAAAGATTTCCATTGCGTCTTTCCATTGTTACTTTCAATGGATTCTTTTTAGATACTTCGTTATGTTTTATCGCATTTTCTATTAAAAGTTGAAGAGTAGATGGTGGAATTTTATCTTTCAAATCGGTAATATTCCTTTCAAATTGCAAATTATTTCCAAAGCGTATTTTTAAAAGAAAAATGTACGATTCTATGAAATCCAATTCTTCTTCTAGAGGAATGGTCTTCATATCCTGGGTTCTTAGTAAATACCTGTAAACTTTTGAAAGTTGCTCTACGAATTGAACGGCCAGGTTTTGGTCCGTCTCTATCACAGAAGAAAGGACATTGAAACTATTGAATAAAAAATGAGGATTGATTTGCTTTCTGAGCGCCTCAAATTGCGCTTCAGAAGTTTCTGTCTTTAATGTTTCTGCTTCAAGACGTGCAGTGCTAAGTTCTTTATTATATACAATGATGGCATTGATGCATTGGAGAAAAAGGTTAATTCTAAAACTGAAACCGAGTAGTTGATTAAATCCATTAAATGCGATATCTGAAGCTAGGAAATAGTTAATTACTAAACTAAAGCTAGGAGCCGTTAATGCTACCAGTATTGCACTTAAGAAAAAATGCCTGACCAGCCGATGAGAAACTTTTCTGGCTCGTCGTTTCCCATGTATTTTCTCTATTAGATGATTACCTTCCCAAACAACCAGAACAATGACTAAGATGATGGCATATAAGACCAAATCTGATATAGGAAATGAGAGTATCGTGTCCCCTTGTGTAAATTTTATGTTCAAAAACGAGTAAGACCCTAACAAAAACACATACAAATACCGCCACTTAATGTCAAACATTACAACTCATTTAAAGCAAAACCCATCCATTTAACAGATAGATGGGTTTTGTTGTTAAAAATCAATTTATGGTAAGATTACCTGATCAATGGTGTGAATTACTCCATTAGTAGCCAAAATATCTGTACCTATGATCGATGCATCATCTAATTCTAACATAAGAACAGCATCTGTAGGCGTGATGGTCAGGTCAGCATTTAGATCCCAGGTTCCCCCCGCTAGAGGAGTCAGCGTGACAGAGTTATTACCATTGAGTACGTTAGGGATATCGGATGAAAACACGCCACCATCAAACCCATCTACTGATAGTACATGATACTGCAGTACAATAGCAATCGTTTCCAAACCTGCTGCAGCGACCAGATCATCAATATCAGTATCCAAGTCCACATCCTGATCGCCAACTGCATTATATAGTGCTTGGAAAGCAGCATCCGTAGGAGCGAAAACAGTAAATGGACCATCCCCTTTTAGCGCCGTCACTAAGTCGGTAGTTGTGTTTTCTGAAACGGCAGTAAGGGCTGCAACCAATTGCCCGAATTCTGCACCTTCTGTGGCTTGAGAAGCCGCAACAGCGATATCAACCACATCACCGGCGGCCGGTGTTAACGTTCTGTCAATTACATGTACCACACCATTGTCCTGATCAATGTCTGTTATGGTAACCTGAGACAACCCATTTATAAATACATCGGTACTGTTAATACTTAAATAGAAATCTCCATTTAAAGTAGCGACTGCGCTTCCACTCTCCGGAAGGTCTGCCTCTTTCACTTCGGTGTCCAATACATGATAGAGCAAGATTAGCTCTAGATCATCTGCCGTAAGGTTGTCAACAGAAGTGATATCGATTGCTTCGAATGCATCATCTGTAGGAGCAAAAAGGGTATACTCGGCGTCTCGATTGATCAATGTTGTCAAAAGATCTGCTTTCACCACCGCGCTGGTTAGGATCTCGAAATCCACGCTGAAATATGCGGGTTCAACTACTGTGTTGACAATGCTGGTTTCTAAATCAGGTATCAATACACCATCAATAATATGTACAATACCATTTGTTGCTACTACATCTGCGGTGGTTACTGTAGCATTATCTACCGTCACTGAAGTACCTACACCTACTGAAATAATATCACCCATATCAGCCAGTATAGGATCAACTTCATCTCCATCCATAAGCTGAGAAGAGAGAACGGCCGATCCAAGTACCACATGGTATTCAAGAATTCTTCTAATGACCGACTCTGGGATATCATCCAAGGAGGTTTGACCAATCACTCCTAGTAGAGTAGTAAAGGCATCATTGGTCGGAGCGAAAACCGTGTAGGTTTGATCTTCATCCGAAAGCGCCGTTACCAGGTCAGGAAATTTGGTAAGTGCCTCAACCAACGTGCTTAAACTAGATTGCGATTGTGCCAGCTCTACAATGTCTTGCGGTACTGAGAGTACAGACTGAATTGTATGGATGGTGCCATTACTTGCCTCCACATCGAATGGCTCAATGATTGATACCTCATTTACGGTCAAGCTCGTCGCGTCAATCAATAAACTAGAACCTTCCAACGAAGCGACCTCTCCGGTTGTCAATTCGTCAGAAGTAACATCTCCTTCTATTACATGATAGGTTAGTAGATCAGCAAGTCCCTCAGTGGTCAGGCCTCCAAAATTATTCTCTGAGGTAATACCAACAGCTTCGAAAGCTGCATTGGTGGGTGCAAATACGGTAAATGGCCCTGTTCCTTTAAGAGTCGAAACCAAATTTGCTTCTGTAAGCGCTTCAGCAAGCCTAGTATAACCATTGTCAATCGCAACATCCACAATGTCTCGTGACTCCCGTGGATCATCACCATTATCATCATCTCCACAACTGGATAGGATGGTGAGCATACTTAGTAAAACCAAAGCTAGGGTAAGCCTGGTTATACTCTTTAATTTAAAATTTGATCGAAAAGATTTCATGGATTTAAATTTTTTGTTTGAATTGTAGGTCCAAACCATAGAATTCCCACATGTTCTATCGCTTTGAGATAAGAATTGCTTAATTCCTAACCGAACTGATTAAATTTTGGCCTGAATTGATTTGTGGCAGTACATTATGGATAAATACCCGATTGAAATTACAGAGAAAAGAATAGTAAAACGTATTACGGTGAAGCAGTCTATGGTAGATTTTTTGGATGCGTTTAATATAGAGAGAGGGTTGATCTACACCGCGAAGTTGCTGTTTTTAAAACCAGGTGAACTGATCAGATCGTATCTCACGCATGGCAGATACAAAATAGTAAATGCATTTAGGCTACTCATTATCTCCACAGCACTAAGCTTGATTGTGATTAGCGTTGTAGATTCTTCGTCTCTTCTTGGCAATATCGACCAGGAGGCAGCAGACATTAAAGAGACGGAGATTTTGATGCTTAACCTACTCATAGATTGGTACAATCTCATATTATGGATGTCTATCCCTATTTATGCCTTCATCTCTTACCTATTCTTTCAAAAGTATGAAAGCTATAACTATGCTGAACACATGGTAATACAGTCATTTTGGATATGTGCATCCAATATTTTTGTCATTGTCATCTTTCCTTTTGGCTATCTGTTTGATTATCAAATCACATTTTTCGTAGCTTTTCTTTTTGGGACGGCTTTCTTTTTCTATTTCATTAAGCGTCTATTTAGAAAAAATTCGTTTTGGTTTTGGATTAGAATGATCATCTGTTATCTCATTAGCAACGTTATTTATTATGTCTTCATGACTTTCATAATAAAGGCTATAGTATACTTTGATGGTTAAGAACACACTTTATTTTATTGATCGTCTTTCATTATTGTAAAATAGTAGCCATTTGTTAAAAGGATCAATCAAAATTGAAAATGATTAGTTAATAATTGGTGTGTACATTATTAATGCTCGTATCATTTAATTATAACCAAATGATGAACCCGTTGAAAAAACACCTATGGAAGCAGAGAGTACTGATAGTTACGGCTTCATCTCCGACTAACGTAGGATATAAACGCCAAGATCAGTTATTAACAAAAGGAAAGAAGGGTATGAAAGAACGAGATTTGGTCATTTACAGGCTTTATTCAGACCACTGGTTAAATCCGGATCATCACTCGCTATCTAAAGAGCAGGCAGACATGATCTACGATGCCTATCAGATTATCCCAAAGACTTTTTCTGTAATCCTGATAGGAAAAGATGGAAATGTTAAAATGAGAAAAGACGACATTGTTTCTACTAGGGAAATCTTTCAACTGATCGACAGCATGCCAATGCGAAAAAAAGAAATGCGTAAAAACAAAGAGCCGGATCGATAACCCGGCTTTTGTTTTCTTATTTCACTTCAAGCATATTATCAATCTGAAGATTGCCATATACATTCTTTGTGATATTATCTAGCTGTTCATTATAGCCTTTTAATGGATCTCCCATCCCCATATAATCTACAATCGTACGGAATGGGCGTTTTCCTTTTTCCATTGCTATAAGTTGATAAACTGCATCGGCCACTTTTTGAGGATCTTGCTCATGGTTGCTAGCCAGTGCCTCACCAAATCCTTCCCCCATCTGTTGAGGGGCATTCATAAAGTCTCCGTATTCAACATTTCTGGATTGATCACTGGGTTGGATGAGGCTACCAAAAAAAGATGTTTCAAAACCGCCGGGTTCTACAATTACATTCTCGATTCCAAATCCGGATAATTCTACACGGTAACTTTCAGCTAGCGCCTCTAATGCCCATTTTGAAGCATTATAAGGTCCATAAAAAGGTAAAGCCATCCTACCTAGTAGGCTTGAAATGTAGATGATCAAACCTGACCCCTGCTTCCTTAAGTGGGGAAGAACAGTTCGGTTGATACGCTGCACTCCATACACATTTACCTCAAACAATTTTTTCCAATCATCTATGGTAAAATGCTCCTGCATTCCCATCACACCTACACCTGCATTATTAATGACAATATCTAATCCACCCAATTGATCGATAGCGTCTGCTACCCCCTTGCTTACACTTTCATCTAATGCAACGTCTATTTCTACTACATGGGCTCCTAAAGCACTCATTGCCTCGGCAGTTTCTTTATTTTTAGCCCCAATACCTCTCATGGATGCGGCCACCTCATGTCCTTCTTTCAATAATAATTCAGTGATAAGTTTTCCAAAACCTCCGTTGGATCCGGTGATTAATACTTTTTCTGCCATAGTTTCTGTTAGTTTTGAACTAGAAAACCAATAATCATCGGTTACAGTTCTATATTAAAGTTCTTTAATGATAAAGAACTGGTGATCTCATTTTACGATGGTAGATATTTAATAATGGTAAATGGTTAAAAGAATGAAGAAAATCTATTTCAGTAAAGGCCCAATACTATCATTGATTACTTTTTACATACTTTCTTGCTCTAGTCAAAAAAGTAATGAAACCGAAGGGCAATCGACGCTGGATAACATGGAGGTGACGCTCGTATCGGCTAAAGAAGAATGGATTGAAAATCGTGTGCAGGACGCCAAGGCAAGATTGCAGGTATCCTCTGCAGGACAAAAGCTGTGGGAAACAATTGAGGCACACGGTACATTAAGCACGTGGTTTACAAATGGACCGATCTCTTTTCATTTCGATTACCAGCCTTTAGACGGAACCTTGAGAAGAAACACGTATCAGGTAGTAGATAAATGGTCTGTAAGGGCGGTGCAGGAGATGGCTGAGAACCGGGAGGTAAAATTTGGCTGGGATGGAACAAAAGCCTGGACTTATCCGGATACGATTGATTTACCTATCAATCCACGATTCTGGTCTATCACACCCTACTATTTTGTTGGGCTGCCTTTTGTATTGGCTGATGAAGGAGTGATTTTAGAAGAGCTTGGACAGAAAGAGTACAATGGCACTACTTACGATCTCATTAAAGCCAGCTATGAAAAAGGGATAGGGGATGCTCCTGGTGACTATTACGTCATCTACATTAATCCTGAAACGAAACTTATGGAAAGCTTGAGATATATCGTATCTTATCCCGGTTTTTTCCCTGATGGAAATCACAGTCCCGAGAAATTCATGGAAATACTCGGTACGCAAATAATCGATGGAATCATTGTACCAACCGGGTATAAAACTTATTGGTTTAAAAATGATGAGCCAGCAGAACACATCACAAACATTGAAGTAACAGAGGTCTCTTTTGTTCCAGCTATAGAAAATTCTTATTTCGATGTACCAAGTGGAGCAAAGATCCAAAAGGGTTATTAACCTACTTCATTTCATCAGTAGATAGGGTGGCTTAGGTGTATAAGTCATTGATGATAAAGTACATGATGTGATATTTATCTAATCATGATTTTATAGATTTCTTTAGTGCTGAATCAATGATACTAATACTGCAAATCGGAGTTGTTGTCTTTCTCAATAATTACATCATTTCATTATATTCTAGAATCTTTTGAAAAACCCGCTTTTTGGCCCAATTCCTCGTTACTCAAAATTTTGAACGCCTCATTTACGACCAGTAAACTACGTTTTTGAAATTCCGAAAGCCTCGATTAGAACCAAAAATCCAGTTTTGCAAAGGATTCTTACAGTAGTTTAATATTCATACTGAATGATTTTTGATTCCTCAAATTTGGGGAAGGATTTTGGCATCCCATTCGAAATCAATTACCTCATATTCAACGTGTTACCTCATCTCAATGAATAACACCCGAATTTTTCGGGTTAACTTACGCTTACAATGCCGTAAAATCAAGTTTAAACCGTATTCTATATGTGATTTATGTATTTTAATAGGTAATCTATTTACTGATTTTCTCTACCATATTCTGTGCTTTCTTCGAATCACGATTATTCTAAATAATAAACTAAAACAAAAAGATAGATGGAAAGAAAATATAATTTTAAGGACTCAGTGTTACTTGACTTTGCAGATCAAACAGTTCTTAATATGGAGACCGATCTTTCGGTATTTTCTTCATTTGACTCAGAGTTAGATGAAACTAAAGTTTATGAACTCAAGAAAGCAAAAGAAGAATGTTTGGGTGTAGGAACTAATGAAAGTGTAAATGCCAAAAAAAAGCAATTAGCCGCGGTGGTAAAAGATGCGATGAATGATTGTGAGGTGGCCTTTTCCACTATTCGGTATTTTGCAAGAAAAGCATTTAAAGATCAACCTGCGATTCTTCGACAATTTGGCTTTGAAGAATTCAAAAGAATTCGACATGATCAAAACAAGATGCTTATTTTTTTTGCTGAATTAGAAAAAACGGTAGATCAATACACCGAGAAATTAACAGATAAAGGAGCTTCAGAAGAGATCATTCATAATGTTGAGGTTAGAGCAAAAGTATTAGCGAAGGCAATAGCAGATCAAAAGAATTTTATTTCTCAACAACCTTCCACTACATCTCATCGGGCTAAAGTGTTTAATGAATTATATGACCGCCTATTGGAAATCAGTGATGCTGCGGAGATTGTATTTATCGGGCAATCAGAAAGAAGAGCACTTTATTCGCTTCCTAGCACGGAAGCTCTGGCCTTGGTTTCAGTATAAAAATGATATTTTATATTAGTTGACGCATCATCGGAAAACAGAGTTATTCTTTAGAGAACTAATAAAGTTGTTGCGTGAAGCGTTTTAGGAATAGAAGATTAATCCTCTTGGCAGAAGAAGTTACTGTGATTCATTATTCTGTCGAAGAGGCTATTTAGTATCTTTCTATAACATAGCAGTTGAAATAAAAGCCCTGTATAAGCAAGGGTCGCTTCCCTTGCATTGTAAAGAGCAAGGTTATGGGAATCCTACGCAGGTGTCCCGCGGAAATGATAACTAGTGTCTCTAAGAAAAGACGAAAACACGCTTACTGACACCTGCAGCGTAGTTTTTTAGCAAAAACAATGAATCGAATCTAATTTTATTCTTTGGAATAAATTTCTCCAAAATTCATCTAACTTTTGAACGAATTGAAGGTAAACCTATGATCCTATTGCGTTTTCACTAAAATTTCAAAAATAGATTCAATGACCATTTGTGCATCGAAATTTCAAAAAAACGCGCTCTATGAGCTAAAAAACATCGTTTTATTTCAAAACATACTGTTTTCTTAGAGACACTAAACTATGGGTTGATTTCCGGTAAATCAATCACATACGGTTTCGGGGAGGTAATACATCGTACGATCTACTGGCCCTTGGTAGCGGAAGGTACGGCCTTGGGGATCAGGTTAACTGCCCGGCTTTTTGCTCGATGGCTTGCGAAGATGTACTACTTTTTTCTTCAATCCGTCTGTGTAAGAAGGTTTACTGCTATTATGGCGGTCTTTAGTGAGCTTGCTTTGCAATGAAGCGTTTTCGGATTGAAGGCTCAAATTATCTCTTTTAAGCCTGGCTACTTCTTGCTCTAGCTTATTTTCCTGAGAAGAAGCGCTTTTACTAGTTGCTTTAGTGATCTGCTCCAAAAGATTATTTCCTTTAGAAAAATAAGATCAGAATATTTTCTTAAAAATACAAATGGCTAAAGAAACTCCAATTAATTCCGTTTTTTATGCTAAAATTCTCCTAACTTAAGTCAGAATCTCATGTTTATATATCAAAAATTCTAGATTTACAATTAAATCTCATAAATAGTTTCTACGTATGTTACCAACCTTTACCTTGATCTATCCAGTCATTGGTTCAAAATCATTTATTAATTTAATAATAGATGATTGGTTTCATTTGGTGATTAGAAACGCTAAACGATCCATCTTAATTTTTACGGCATGTTTCTTACTATCTAACTCTCTCCAAGCGCAAAACTTTTTTGGAACAATGGAAGAAAGAGGTGGTGTCATCTTTTCAATCGACAATAATGATAGATTTAGTGTTTTGCACACCTTTGGATCTAATCCGGAGGTGATCAAGGCTAATGGAGAAGAACCTTACAGCACATTACTTTGGAATGATAATAAACTTTGGGGGACGACTCATGAAGGAGGAGAGAACGGAAGCGGAGTCATTTTCAGCATAAATCCAGATGGAACTGACTATAAAGTGCACTATCATTTTACTGGAGCGGATGGCGCAAATCCTCAAGGGGCTTTGATAGTAGATAGTAATGGACTGCTTTGGGGGATGACAGAAAATGGAGGAGAAGATGATCATGGTGTCATTTTTACCTTTGATCGAAGTAGAGATACGAATAATAATGCCTATAGTGTAATACATTATTTTAACCCATCTAATACTATCAATGATGATATGAAAGATGGTAGTAGTCCTAGGAGTGCCCTTACATTGGCGAATAGTAGGTTGTGGGGAGTTACGTTTGAGGGAGGAAATTATGATGAGGGAGTGATTTTCTCAATAGACGAGGTCACTAAGAGCGATTATCAAATAGGATATAGCTGGTCCCCAGATGATGACGGAGCGAATCCATTATGTGATTTAGTGATAGAAGGTGAACGCCTTTTAGGTACAGTTACTGATGGGGGATTATTTAATGATGGGTTGATTTTTTCTATAAAATCTGATCATAATGATTTGGATTTTACGGTACAAGCTCACTTTAATGGTGAAAATGGAAAACTTAATCCTCGTGGGCGTTTAACTAAAGTTGATAACATTTGGTGGGGGGTTGCATCTGGGGAGGTAACTTCTGAAGGAGTGATTGCAGATGATGGAGCAATTTTTAACATAGATATAAAAGAAAATGTAATAGAAGGTCAACATGACTTTAATGGTACAAATGGGACATTTCCCGTTGGTGGCTTGGCGAAAAAAGGTGATTTTTTATATGGTATGACTCGAAATGGTGGTGAAGAAGGACGAGGAGTGGCTTTTAAAATACATAAAGATGGTTCAGATTTTTCCATACTAAAGCACTTTGGAACAGACTCTTTCCCGGGAAACCCTCAAAATTCCGGGTTAATCTGGATTGCAGATAATATAGCGCCGACTCTTGATTTAGTGAGCATTGCTTCGAATAATAGCAACGATACTACGCTAGCCAAAACCGGCGATATGGTGACATTGATCTTTAGAAGTAGTGAGAATTTGCAAGAAACCACAGTAATGGTTAGGATTGCAGATCAGCAGGCAGTAATAAGTGGAAGCGGCACCGAGTGGACGGCGACTTATCAATTTACAGGATCGGAAGGGGAAGGTGTCGTTGCGTTTACTATTGATGCGAAAGACACCTACGGTAATCCTCTTTTACAACAGGTAACAGCCACCACAGATGAATCGTTTGTAGTCTACGATAAAACCGTAATGATCACGTCAAGTGACGAGGTGAATGTAGATGAAAACACAATAGGGTTGATTCACACAGCCACGGCAGACGAAATCGTAACTTTTGAAGAAATAGAAAGTAATGATGATGACAAGTTAACCATTACAGTGAATGGAGAAGTAAGGTGGGAAGGTAGTTTTTCACCAGATTTTGAAAACCCTAAGGATAGCGATAAGAATGGCATTTACGAATTATGTATTCGAGCGACAGATGCAGCAGGTAATACGACAGATCAGTGTATAAACTTTGACGTACAAAATGTAGATGAGACAGGTCCTGGTGACGTGGAAGGTACCGTTTTGTGGTTCCGTGCAGATCAGAGCGTATACAATAATAGCGCGGGTACTACCATAGCCGCGGATGGAGATATGGTTGCTCATTGGGGTGACCGGTCAGGAAATGGATATAATGCTTACCACTTAAACCCTGGTAATGAACCTATTTTCGCTAGTAATAGTATTAACGGCAATCCATCGCTTACTTTCGATAGATCAGATTCAGATAAGGATTATTTGCCAATATCAGGATTGAACTATGATAATGATAACGGTACTACACCGCCTGCTATCTCAATGTTTACTGTTTTAAAGACTACATTAGATTTACCAGGGATCATTCTCTCGTACGATGCAAGCGAATACTTTAGATTCAGTACAAATTATGACGGAAATGAAAGCTATGGCTTAATTGCTGATGGTCCTCCACTTCATGGCCAGTCAGAAGAATCAGATGGTATTCCTCACTTGTTAGGCGCTAGTTACAATCCGGCTATTAGTGGATCCAATAATAAACACCTCTACTTCGATGGTTCGATAGATACTACCAAGATAGTAGGTAATCCATCTTTCGGGAGTAGTAATACACGTTATGGTTTTATTGGAGTAGGTTCGGAAGCCATTGAATTTGACGGTGTAAGAGGACCAGCGCAACATTTTGGTGGTAATATAGCAGAGATTGTCTATTATGAAAAGGCGCTTACTGATATGGAGCGCCAAAAAGTAGAATCCTATCTGGCCATTAAATATGGAATCACATTGCATGCATCGGTAAGCTATCTGAGTAGTAATAACACGGTGATATGGGATGCTGATGATAATGCGGGTTATGCAAATGATATCGCTGGGATAGGCCGGGATGATGAGTCCGTTCTGGATCAGCGTGCGTCAATGAGTGTAAACGCTGATGCGATGGTTCGCATGGACAAGAGCGGTTCTTTTGATACTGATTTAGACTTTATTGTATGGGGAAATGATGATGGATCCTCCACTTTTGAAGATAATGATGTAGACCGCAGCAGATATGAAGACCGATTAGGTAGGGTATGGAAGGTATCCACTACAAGTAGTCCTGGAAGTGTTACAGTTACAGTAGCAATACCAGGGGCTAGCAGAGCAGCATCAAGCTATGTACTGATCAAGGACAGTGATGCAACATTCAGTGATGTCGGTAGTGGTCTCGTTGCTTCAAGCATCAGTGACACTACATTGACTTTTAATAATGTATCTTTCTCTGGCAATGAATATTTTACGGTGGCTAGAGTAGATGATACAAATCCGGAGATCACCTCGAGTGATTCGGTAAATGTGGATGAAAACACGACCGGTTTGATCCACACGGCTACAGCGAATGAGTCGGTGACCTATGCAGAGATCGGCGGAACGGACAGGGACAAGTTGACGATCACACCGGAGGGAGAGATAAGCTGGGAAGGGGGTTTCTCACCGGATTTTGAAAACCCTGAAGACAGTAATGGGGATGGTGTCTACGAGTTATGTATCCAGGCGACGGATGTGGCAGGTAATAAGACGGAGCAGTGTATCCTTTTCGTGGTACAGGATGTAGATGATACAAATCCGGAGAACACCTCGAGTGATTCGGTAAATGTGGATGAAAACACGACCGGTTTGATCCACACGGCTACGGCGAATGAGTCG
>JBCCLN010000044.1:0-21596 GCA_039026865.1 Bacteroidota bacterium
ATGAGTGTTTTTTCATCTTCTGGACTTAAGATCAATTTTATTCCTTTTCTTGCCATAGAGCAAAAATAATATTAATTCGTTTATTAACAAATCTTCACACTAGTGTCTCTAAGAAAAGACGAAAAACACGCTACTGAATTCTTACAATGTAGCTTTTTAACAAAAGAATGAATTGAACCTATTTTATACTTTGGAATCTATTTTTCAATTTTTTAGAAATTCATCTGAGTTTTGAATGAATCGAAAGTGAACCAGTGATTTTATTGCTTTATTGTTAAAATCTCTCAAAGAGATTCAATGACTATTTGCACATCGAAATTTCAAAAAAACATGCTCTATGAGCTAAAAACATCGTTTTCTTTCAAAAGATACTGTTTTCTTAGAGACACTATTTAGATTTTTGTTGTTTCGATGTTTTTCAAAATGAAATGAGCCTAAAGATTCAAAGACGATCTATACCAACTGCTGTATAAATCAGTCCACCAGTAATGCGATATATTGAGAATTCTATGTGGCTATTGAGAATAAAAGACACCCATAAAAAAGTAGATTCATTCATGCATACCTAATTTAATATAAATTGGACAACACTTATCTTTTCAAATGAAATCGAATCACGAATAATCATGAACCCCTACCTTGGCGAGTTGATAGGTACTTTCACACTTATGCTTCTAGGTAATAGCATCAATGCAAACACCTCATTAAAGGACACCTTTGGGAACAATTCGGGATGGGTTATCACTACCATAGGATGGGGCTTGGCTGTTTTCACAGCTGTATTTATTGCGGGATCTTCCAGTGGAGCGCACATTAATCCTGCAGTTACAGTTGGTTTAGCTATCGCGGGGAAGTTTTCCTGGAAAATGGTGCCAGGATATATTGGTATGCAAATGCTCGGGGCATTTTTGGGAGCATGGGGAGCATATCTTCAATATAGGCCGCATTTTACCGCTACTAAAGATCCAGAGGCCAAGCTTGGTTTGTTTAGCACCGGACCCGCTATTAAGAGTGCGGTTGACAACTTTATTTCTGAAGTTCTAGGTACGTTTGTGCTTGTTTTTGCTATTTTCTTCTTGGTAGAAGGTAATGGTTTAGGATCTTTAAATGCATTGCCCGTTGGATTGCTTGTCGCTGTGATTGGGATGGCGATGGGAGGATCTACAGGTTATGCAATTAATCCTGCCAGAGACCTGGGGCCGAGAATCTTTCATGCTATAGCACCTATCTCCGGAAAACGAGACAGTAACTGGGGTTATTCTTGGATACCAGTGGTTGGCCCTATTGTGGGAAGTGCTCTAGCTGCCGGTCTTTACTTAGTATTAGAAATATAACGCAGTAAAAATACAATTTCTATTCATTGGAATGGCGGTTTTTCTACGTTCATTAGTGTATTAAGAATCTCAATAGCAGCTTTAGCTATGATGGTACCCGGTCCGAAAATGGCTATTATACCTTTAGTATAGAGTTCTTGATGGTCTTGTTCTGGAATGATCCCTCCTGCTACTACGCGTATGTCCGGCCTTCCCATATTTTTTAGATCTTCTACTAATTCTGGTATAAGTGTGATATGCCCACCAGCTAATGAGGAGGCGCCAACAACATGTACATCATTTTCTATCGCTTGCTTTGCTACTTCTTGAGGAGTCTGGAAAAGTGGCCCTATATCTACATCAAAACCTAAATCGGCAAAAGAAGTAGCGATTACTTTAGCTCCACGATCGTGTCCATCCTGTCCCATTTTTGCAATCATGATCCTGGGTCGTCTTCCATCTAATTCTTCGAATTTATCTGAAAGCTCCTGAGCTTTCTTAAAATCTTCGTTGTTTTTAATCGCTGAAGAATACACTCCCGTGATCGTCTTGTTCATTGCCTGGTATCTACCAAAAACTTTCTCCATGGCCTGCGAAATTTCGCCAAGCGTAGCTCTGTTTCTGGCAGCAACGATAGAAAGCTCAAGAAGGTTATCGCTGTTGTTCTGCGCTCCTTGCTCTATCGCTTTAAGGTTTTCTTGAACTTGTTGTTCGTTCCTCTTCAATCTGATAGATTCAATTCTTTCTATTTGCTTCTGCCTAACTCGGTCATTATCCACTTTTAAGATATCTATCTTCGTCTTATCATCCGTTACAAACTTGTTCACACCTATGATAATCTCTTCTCCGGAGTCAATTCTGGCTTGTTTTTGCGCTGCCGCTTCTTCAATTTTCATTTTAGGATACCCTTCCTCTATGGCCTTAGACATGCCACCCATCTCCTCTACTTCTTGAATCATCTCCCAGCTTTTCAAAATTAACTTCTCTGTAAGTTCTTCGACAAAGAATGAACCACCCATCGGGTCTACTGTCTTAGTAATGTTAGTTTCGTTTTGCAAATAGAGCTGAGTATTTCTTGCGATTTTGGCTGAGTAGTCCGTAGGTAGAGCAATTGCTTCGTCTAACGCATTTGTATGAAGGGATTGCGTATGACCAAGTGCGGCTGATAATGCTTCGATAGTTGTCCTGGCTATATTATTAAATGGATCCTGTGCGGTGAGACTGTAACCTGAAGTTTGGCTGTGTGTCCGCAACGTCATAGATTTTTCATTTTTAGGATTGAAATCTTTGATGATTTTGGCCCACAAAACCCGAGCTGCGCGCATTTTGGCAATCTCTTTAAAAAAATTCATCCCTATACCCCAAAAGAAAGAAAGTCGTGGAGCGAATGAATCAATATCAATTCCTGCTGCAATTCCGGTTCTCACATATTCTAAGCCATCAGCTAATGTAAATGCCAGTTCAAGTTCTGCTGTAGCACCTGCTTCGTGCATGTGATATCCACTGATGCTTATTGAATTAAAACGTGGCATTTTTTGAGAGGTATACTTGAAGATATCAGCTACAATCCTCATGGATTGAGCGGGTGGATAGATGTATGTATTTCTAACCATAAACTCCTTCAATATATCATTTTGAATGGTGCCTGTAAGCCTTTCTGGTGTCACTCCCTGCTCTTCTGCAGCTACAATGTAAAATGCCATTATTGGAATAACTGCGCCGTTCATAGTCATAGAAACCGACATTTGATCTAGAGGGATTTGATCAAATAAAATCTTCATATCTTCTACAGAGTCAATAGCTACACCTGCTTTTCCTACATCACCTTTGACTCTGGGATTATCACTATCATAACCACGGTGTGTTGCCAAATCAAATGCAACCGACAGCCCTTTTTGCCCACCGGCAAGGTTTCTTTTATAAAAAGCATTTGACTCTTCTGCCGTGCTGAAACCTGCATATTGGCGGATGGTCCAGGGACGTGAAGCATACATCGTAGCGTATGGCCCTCTAAGAAAAGGAGGAATTCCGGCTGTAAAACCAGATTGGATATACTTTTTTTTGTTCATTTGATGTGTTGTATAATCTGATGTGTAAGAGATTCTATCAAATAAGAACCACCACACGGATCTTTATAAACCTCAATACCGCTTTCTTCCCTAATAAGATTACCTATATTTCTAGTAATTCTATGATGACCCGTCGCCGTCGGCATATCAATAGAATAACTACCACCAAGGATGGAGGCTAGCCCAGAAGTGGTATTCAAAAACCATTGATTTTCTGCTAATTTATGAGGTGGTATGGAAGTATGAATACGAATATCATTTCTCCTCTTTTCAGTATTTAGCATAAATCGAAGTGCTCTCACTGCGGCAATTTCCAAAAAAAAGTCAGAGAAGGCTTTTCTATGTACACACTCAATTGACATATCAATCGCTTCCAGTAAACTCCTTACTTGATCGAACGGAACCGTCACTGAAGCATCCTGATATACGCAGTTAGTAGGATCCACTTCTCCAGTGGCCTTTATCACTCCATTTAGACCAGATAGTGATACATCATATAAGGAGAGATCAATTCCTTTAAATAAAATATCTTGATTAAAATCATCTTCTAATTCTAAGATAACTCCATCACACCCTCCCCCAAGCGCAGCAAGTGCTTGTTTATTTGCTTCCATTTCATTTGTAACTTGAATTTTCTCATAAAACCTCCAACGATGAGAAGGGATAGTCTGAAAAAAATTTATTAAATAATCTAGATCCTTCGTATCATAAGTATCATAATAAGGTTTAAGATTTGTTAATCCGCAAGTATTCCAAGCAAACTTTTGTAATGGATCATCACCCTTTAGCTGTTTTTTAGCTATTTCCAGCCATTTTTCTTGATCTGATTTAGGGAATGTACTTAGTTCAAAGGGCTTCAATTTTTTGTGTTTTTATGAATTGCTTTACGAAGTTACTTTGAATTTGGATGTTAAGAAAAATTGTATTTTTCAAAGAATTTCAAACTAAAAAAACGATTTCCAGTCCCGCATTGGCCTTTTTAAAAAGTCAAGAATTGTGACTATTTTTTTTAGAAAATTTCTTTCATCATATTTGATTATCTTTCATATTTTGTGAAAGCCACCTAAGCCTTTTATATATCAATTTTAACCTCGTCGTCAGATGCATGAACTAATATGGAAAAACTGTCTTGAATTCATTAAAGAACGTATTCCTAATCAAAGTTTCAGCACCTGGTTCCAACCAATAATTCCTTTAAAATCAGAAGGAAACATCTTAACGATTCAAGTACCGAGTCAGTTTTTTTATGAGTGGTTAGAGGAGCATTATGTTCACACATTGAAAGACGCTATAGCGAGAGAGATGGGGCCGAGCGCCAGATTGGAATATTCCGTTGTAATGGAGAACGAATCTAACTGGAATAGTAAGTCTACCTCTTTTAAAACCAATCATTTAGGAGATAAAAATAAGGTTGACGTTGATACGTTGGATGTGCATTTTATTGAAAACCTTGATAGTGTTAATAGCCTTAATCCAATTTATACTTTTAATTCTTTCGTAGAAGGCGATTGTAATCGTCTTGGAAGATCAGCAGGGTACGCAGTAGCAAAAAAACCTGGTATTACTTCATTTAATCCACTGATGATTTATGGAGGAGTGGGATTAGGCAAGACTCATCTGGTTCAGGCGATTGGTAATGAGATCATGTCCCAGAAATCCAAAAAGAAAATTGTTTATGTAGCATCGGAAAAGTTTACTAATCAATTCATAGATTCTCTTCGAAATAATAATGTTCAGAGTTTTATTTCTTATTTCAGAAGAGTGGATATCCTTATACTTGACGATGTACAGTTTTTAAAAGATAAAGAAAAAACACAAGAAATTTTTTTCCATATTTTCAATCACCTGCATCAGTCTGGAAAACAGATAATCATGACAAGTGACTGTGCTCCAAGAGATCTCAAGGGTTTGCAAGAAAGATTGGTTTCCAGGTTTAAATGGGGGCTTACGGCCGATTTACAACAACCTGCATTTGAAACTAGGGTAGCTATTATTCAAAAGAAAAATGAAGAAGACGGAATTTGTATTCCACCAGAAGTTGTCGAATATATTGCTTATACTGTAGATACTAACATCAGGGAGCTTGAAGGAGTGATAATTTCATTGGTTGCTCACGCTTCATTGATGAGAATTGATATTGATCTTGAGTTAGCAAAGAAGGTATTGAAAAACATCGTAAAAGAGATAGACTCTGAGGTTGGTATTGATTATATACAAAAAACCGTATCAGATTACTTCCATGTAAAACAGGACGATCTCAAGGCAAAAACCCGGAAAAAAGAAATAGTCATAGCACGTCAGGTTGCAATGTATTTTTCAAAAGATTACACCAACCACTCATTAAAATCAATAGGTTATCATTTTGGAGGTAGGGATCACAGTACGGTTATACACGCGCTCCAATCTGTCAATGATATGATAGATACAGACTCTAAGTTTCGATATTCAGTTGATGAGCTGAAAAAGAAGCTTAAAATGAGAACTATTTAGTTAGCTATCTTCTAAATGGATAGTAGACCCTTCTACCTCTCTCATTGATCCCAATTACATCAAATCTTCCTTGGATGTCAGCAAGTATTCTTTCAAGTTCTTCAGGATTATTGATTTGTCGGTTATTGATTTGGGTAATAATAAATCCAGGAGGGATGTCAAGTGCGGCAAAAAAACCAGTATTATTGTAGTCGATCACTTTCACGCCGCTTTCAATGCCAAGTAAGTCTCTTTCTACTTTTGAAACACTTTCCAAGCTGACTTCCAATTTCTCTGCATAATAAATGTTTCTTTTAATGATGGTGGTGGTGCCTTCTCTGTTAGTGAGGACAAGCTCTGTATTTTTTATATCGCCATCTCTCTCAAAGATTAAACTAAGATTATCTCCGGGATAACTCTTCGCAATGATTTCTTCTAGTTGAGACCTACTATCAATGGCAACTCCATTTATTTTACGAATAACATCTCTTTCTTGAATTCCAGCTTTATTTGCTGCACTGCCTCTTTTAATTTCAGTCACTAAAACACCTTCAAGGTTGTCTATGTTAATTTTAGAAGCTAACTCACTATCTATATCAATAAATTCTAGACCCATGAATGCTTTTTGCACTTCGCCATATTTTACCAGATCATTTACCACTTTTTTTACAATGTCCACAGGAATAGCGAATCCGTATCCTGCGTAAGATCCTGTTCTTGAAAGGATTGCTGTGTTGATTCCTATAAGTTCGCCTTCTGCATTTACAAGTGCCCCACCACTATTTCCTGGATTGATTGCGGCGTCAGTTTGGATGAAGCTTTCGATAGGAAACTTATCTCTTAAAATATTAATATTTCTACCTTTTGCGCTCACTATTCCTGCTGTAACAGTGGAAGTTAGATTAAATGGATTTCCTACCGCGAGAACCCACTCTCCCACTTTTACATTTTCAGAACTACCCACTTCAATTACAGGGAGATCATTTGATTCAATTTTAATGACCGCAAGATCTGAGCTTGGATCTCGACCGATCAATTCAGCTTCAAAACTTCTTTTTTCAGCAATTACCGTAATCTCATCTGCATCTTGGATCACATGGTTGTTCGTTACAATATAACCACCTTCAGCAAATACAACACCTGAACCACTGCCTACTCTTTGTGAAGAACGTGGTTCAAAAAACCAATTCATCCATCCACCGGTTCTATATTCAACTTCGCTTAACGTTTGTATGAATACTACACTCGAGGTACTCTTATTGGAAGCATTAACAAAATTTTCATTACGAATGATACTATGAACGGAATTGATTACCTGCTTAGCTTTAGGAATATCTCTGACGTTATCAAAAGTGAAATGCTGGGGAATGTTTTTTTCTTGCTTTTGAAATTGCTTTTCGATCGAAATCATCAAATATGCTCCTATAAAACCAGCAGCAAGTCCTGTAACTAGGGATTTTGTATTCTTCATTTTTGCCTATTTCGCGTGAATATAATTGGTTTTTTAAAGGCTATAATTGGTTTATCAAAGTAGGAACGCCCGCTAAAAATTTATTCATTCTATTTTGACTCAGTAAGTGTAATCCAGTTTTGCTTGGCGTACATGCTTCAATCTTTTAATGCTTATTTCATATATTCATCGTCGATCAAATGAATAAATTTATTATAAATTACACTAGAGGATCGACTCATCTGGCGGTTAGTACACAATAGCCTTTAAATCTCTTACGCTCATTTTATAAATCAAGATTTAAAATTCAACTATTTTAAATTTTGTTTCTAATTTATGTTAAAACATGCAAATTTTTTAATTTGACTCTTGAATGTTAAACTAAAGTACTCTCCTCGGAGTTTTTCAAAATCATTTTCTTCGTTTTATTATTATGGCATGATAAGAAAAAAGCGTGTTGCCATACTTGGTTCAACGGGTTCTATTGGCACTCAAGCTTTGGATGTATTAAACAGACATCCAGATAGATTTGAGGTTGAGGTGTTAACAGCTCAAAACAATGCTGACCTATTAATACGGCAAGCAAAAAAATTCCTTCCCAATTGTGTGGTGATTGCTAACGAAACTCACTATCGAACGGTATTTGATGCATTAGATCCTATAAATATCAAGGTATATGCAGGTGAAAAGGCTTTATCATCTGTAGTGGAAATGGAAACGATAGATGTAGTTCTGACGGCACTTGTTGGTTACTCAGGCCTACTGCCTACTATTAATGCTGTAAAAGCAGGAAAAGCCATCGCTTTAGCAAATAAGGAAACGTTAGTGATTGCAGGAGAGATGGTAACCAAATTGGCACAAAAAAAAGAGGTGAACATTGTACCTATTGACTCAGAACATTCCGCCATATTCCAATGTATAGTGGGAGAATTTCATAATCCTATTGAAAAATTGATTTTAACCGCTTCTGGCGGACCTTTTAGAGGGAAAGATCGCTCTTTTTGTGGCTCTGTGAAGAAAGAAGAAGCGCTAAAACATCCAAACTGGGATATGGGTGCAAAGATCACTGTAGACTCTGCCACTATGATGAACAAAGGATTGGAGGTAATTGAAGCAAAATGGCTTTTCGGGGTTGAGTTAGAGCAAATAGAGGTGATTGTGCATCCACAGTCAATTATTCATTCTATAGTACAGTTTCAAGATGGTTCGATGAAAGCACAAATGGGACTTCCCGATATGAGAATTCCCATTCAATTTGGATTGAGCTATCCGGAGAGATTACAGGCAAACTATCCACGTTTTGATTTTTCTAAATATCCTCAATTGACCTTTGAAACACCCGATACCAAAACATTTAGAAACCTTGCGTTGGCTTTTGAAGTTGCTAGGAAAGGAGGTAATCAACCGTGTATTTTGAACGCTGCAAACGAAATTGCCGTTCAAGGATTTTTAGAGGATCGGATTGGGTTCCTTGAAATTTCAGATGTGATTGAATCTTGCCTGTTTAAGGTGGATTATATTAGCAATCCGGAATTTTTAGATTTTATAGAAACAGACAAGGAAACAAGAGCTAAAGCACTAGAAATGATATAATAATGGAAACATTAATAATGGTAGGGCAGCTACTTTTAGGGCTGTCAATATTAGTAGGGGTTCATGAATGGGGCCATATGGCAGCAGCTAAATCCTTTGGCATGCGGGTTGAAAAATTTTCTATCGGATTTCCACCTAAAATTTGGGGTAAGCAATTCGGCGAAACAGAATACTCGATAGGAGCTATTCCATTAGGAGGATTTGTGAAAATCTCCGGTATGATAGACGAGTCATTAGACACAAAAACCTTAAGTGCCGAACCACAACCTTATGAATTTAGAGCTAAGCCTGCATGGCAACGTTTGATTGTTATGATGGGTGGAATTATTGTAAATGTAATTACAGGAATCATCATATTCATTGTACTTGCTTTAGTAAATGGGGAAGTGTTCCTTCCGAAAGAGGAGCTAAATAAACACGGTATCGTTGCTTACGACCTGGGAGAGCAACTCGGTTTTAAAACCGGAGATAAAGTACTCTCTATTAATGGTCAGGATTACGAGAAGTTTTCTGACATAATAAGTCCTGATCTACTCCTTGGAAGTGATAATTTTTATATAGTTGACAGGAATGGAGAGCAAGTGCGAATTGAAATGCCTAATGATTTCCTAGACAAGGTAGCGGATAAGAAAAATAGAGAATTTATTATAGGGTTTAGATATCCCTTTTCAGCGAGATCCATAATTAAAGGTAGCAGTGCGGAGAAAGCGGGAATTGAAGCTGGTGATAAGTTTTTACAAATAAATGGAGAGTCCATTTATTATTTTGATGAGTTTAGTAAAATTTTAGATTCCCTAAAAGGACAACAGGTGACTATTACATTAAATAGAAATGGTGAAATCATAAATAGTATCGCCGAAGTGAGTGAGGATGGTACGTTGGGCTTCTATTCGCAAACAGAAATTAATTTCACATCGAGAAATTTTGGCTTTTTCGAAGCGGTCAACGAAGGTACTTACAATGCCTTCTCTGTAGTCTGGCTTAATATTAAAGGATTTAAAAAGATGATTGCCGGAGATGTGGATGTGAGAAAATCACTTTCAGGCCCAATAAGAATTGCCACTTTTTTCGGAGGCACCTGGGATTGGAATAATTTTTGGAGAATTGTGGGGCTTCTTTCAATGGTATTAGCATTCATGAATTTCTTGCCAATTCCAGCGTTAGATGGGGGTCATGTAATGTTTTTGACGTGGGAGATCGTAACAGGCAGAAAGCCTTCGGACAGGTTCTTAGAGAATGCTCAGAAGGTAGGGATGGTAATTCTTCTAACATTGATGGTTTTTGTAATCGTAAATGATACCATAAGTTTATTTTAAAAATCTCCAGGTTTTTCTTTTATATCATCAGAAGACGCTTCTCTATAAATTTCAAATTCTACTCTTCGGTTAAGTTTCCGATCCTCTTCGGTTCGTTCTTTCGGAACAATAGGTTGGGTATTTCCATACCCTTCTGCCTGAACTCGTTCATCTATTATTCCAGCGAAAATTACAATGTAGTCCTTTATGACGAGAGCCCGCTCTTTAGAAAGCCGTAGATTTTCTTCCGAATTGCCCTTAGAGTCAGTATGACCGGATATTTTTAGTTTAAATTCATAATTGTCATAAAGAAAATTCACAATCTTGTTAAGATCGGCATACATTTCTGTTTTTAGTTCTGCTTTTCCTACATCAAATTCAATAGATTCAAACTTGACTTTAGAAGCAAGAGGCTGGGTAATTTTGTTGAGTTCCATCGGACCATCCAGATAGAATACTTCTTCAATTCTAAAGAAATCATCTCCTTGAAGCACCAGTAAGTAATTTCTTTTATTGACTAAGTCAAATTCAAACGAGCCGTCATTTTTTAAAAATTTGGGGGCAACTTCTTGACCCTTGTCTAAATCGATAATGGAAACTATCCCTTGAAATGGAATGCCTGTAATCGAATCAGTGAGTGAACCAGAAACTTTAGTAGTCGCTTCTGGCTGGGCACCCATTGGCAAAGGGAAAGAGTAAATATCTTGCTTACTCAGGTCTTTGGAGGATGAACGAGCATAAAACAAGAGCTCAGATTCAGAGTCTATGGTAAAATAGAACTCACTCCCTCTTCCATTCACCAACGGGCCTATATTTTGAGGTTCTGTCCAATGACCTTCATCTTTGTATGCTTTATATATGTCAAATGCTCCAAAATTGTAAAGTTGCCCATTTGAACTAAAATAAAGTACATCGAAAATAGGATGATAAAAGGGACTTACATCATTTTTCCTGGTATTAATAACGGGTCCTATATTTAAGGCGGGCTTCCAATTGTCTTTTTTGTCTTTTGTGGTATAATAAATATCAGAAAGACCAAAACCACCAAGACGATCTGAAGCAAAAAACAAAGTATCTCCTTTGTGAGAGAGTGCAGGGTGCGAATCCCACGCCACGCTGTTGACTCTTACCCCAAGATTTTTTGGTTTAGTCCAGGTACTATCTTTTTGCAATATTGAAATAAACAGGTCGCAATCTCCAATTCCATCCGGTGATCCACATCGGGAAAATACCAGGGTTTGACCATCTCCACTGATGCAAGGCGAACCCTCATTGTAATGGGAGTTTAATTTTGTAATCAGTTTGGCTTTTGACCACGTTCCATAGGAATCCTTTTTACTAAAATAAAGATCCTCATCTTCTCTAAACCTTATGCTCTCATCTCGCTTGTTTCGCTTAGATGTAAATATTAAAATATCGTTGTGGATGTTTAAGGATGGACCATAATCAGCGCTTGTACTATTAACCAACATCCCCATGTTTAACAAGACTCCTCTCGGTGGGTGAAGCGTATCTATCAATTTTCTGTGTTCCACCAATTCGTAATAGTAATCAATGGGTACAAACTGCTCTGTAGCTTGTTTATTTAATGAATCATAATAAAGCTCAATTTCTTTGATATCAATCCCTTCATAATGATGCCGAAGTACCATTCGGTATAATGTTTTAGCTTCATTCGGGTCTCCAAATAACTCTGTCATTTTAGCTAACCTCCAGATTAAACGCGTATCAGTGTAAAAATTTTGGATCCCAAATCGACCTACATAGTCTTTGAGCGCCAGGTATAATTCTTCCCAGTTTTGCGCCTTATCCAAAGCAATGATTCTTTGAAGTTTTTGAAGATTGAAATAACTGGGATACTTATTTATTCCTTTGAAATCATATATATTGTAAATAATATCATCGGGAATTGAGTCAGTAAGCATTGGTGTCTCGTTTCTTCTTTTTTGTCCATAACCCATTAATGAACTTAATAAAAGAATACTTGCTGTAGAAAAAATAAGATATCTGATCATACTGTCGATTCGTCAGAAAAAGCCTAAATCGAGCTTAAAGTTACTACTATTTACTAGGAGCTTTTAACTTGGCATAGCGATTGAATATTGTTAAGGTTTGATTGTTTTTAAAGTTCAGTTGCAACTTAACTGCCAGTCTGGCATTATATGGAATATCTATTACTTAAAACCGCTCTCTTACCGGAATTTGCAGACGAAGATTCGGATGAATTGATCCAGATTATTTCACCTGAAGAAGATCAAATTGCCGATGAAAATCTTCCCGAAGAACTCTCGCTATTACCCATAAGGAATACAGTGCTGTTTCCGGGAGTTGTTTTACCAATCACCGTTGGGAGAACTAAATCCATAAAACTTGTTAAAAAAGCGTATAGAGGAGATCGAATTATAGGAGTGGTTGCCCAAAAAAATGTAAAAACGGAGGATCCAGGATTCAAAGATCTCTTCCAAATAGGAACAATCGCTAAAATCATTAAGATGATTGTACTCCCCGATGGTAATACTACCATTATCATACATGGGCAAAAAAGATTTGAAATAACAGAGCATCGGCAAGAAGATCCACATCACATTGTAAACTACAAGATTTTACCTGATAAGCCTAGTTCTTTTAACAAGAAGGAACAAAAAGCAATCACACAGTCCTTAAAAGACACTGCTGGGAAAATTATGACCCTAAGCCCTGAAATTCCAAAAGAAGCAAAAGTAGCAGTAGATAATATTAACGAGTTTAATTTTCTTACCCATTTTTTGTCCTCAAATATCCATGCAGAAGTTGTTGAGAAGCAAAAACTGTTAGAAATGGATCATCCAAAAGATCGATCGGAAAAACTTCTTCAATTCATGCTTAAGGATTTGCAAATGCTGGAGTTAAAACAAGAAATTCAGAACAAAGTACATACCGATATAGACCAGCAACAAAGAGACTATTTTCTTCGTCAGCAAATACGGATCCTTCAAGATGAGTTAGGGCAAGGAGGGCCAGATCAGGAACTCGATGCGCTGAGGAAAAGAGGGGATAAAAAAGACTGGCCAGAAGAAGTGGCTATTCATTTTTATAAAGAGCTGGATAAAATTTCACGTATGAATACTGCCGCCGCTGAGTTTCCGGTGGCGATGGGCTATGTTGAGTTGTTGGTTGATCTTCCTTGGAATGAGGTCACCGAGGATAACTTTAATCTGAAAAATGCGAAGAAAATTCTGGATAAGGATCATTTTGGCCTGGAAAAAGTAAAAGATCGAATTATTGAATACTTGGCGGTAAGAAAATTAAGAAAGGATTTAAAAGGACCCATTTTATGTCTCTACGGTCCACCCGGAGTTGGCAAAACATCCCTGGGTAAATCTATCGCAGATGCATTAAACAGAAAATATGTAAGAATGTCTCTCGGAGGAGTTCATGATGAAGCAGAAATACGTGGACACAGGAAGACATATATAGGTGCAATGCCCGGTAAGATCATTCAGAACTTAAACAGGGCCGGGGCATCCAATCCTGTTTTCATTTTAGATGAAATTGATAAGGTAAGCTCTGACTTTCGTGGAGACCCTTCATCTGCGTTATTGGAAGTCTTGGATCCCGAGCAGAATGCCACATTTAAAGACAACTATCTTGAAGTAGATTATGATCTTTCAAAGATTTTATTCATCGCTACAGCTAATTCACTGGATACTATTCAACCCGCTCTTAGGGACAGAATGGAGATCATTGATATAAGTGGTTACACTCAAGAAGAAAAATCTGAGATTGCAAAAAAACACCTAGTTCCCAAACAAAAGAAAGAGCACGGCCTAAAAAGTACAGACGTCGTCTTTGATAAATCTGCTATTTCAAAAATTATTAATGATTATACTAGGGAATCCGGCGTTCGTAACTTGGAACGAAAAATAGCTTCTGTGATTCGATTTGTTGCAAAATCAGTAGCCATGGAAGAAGATTACGAAATGAAGATCAATGCAGAGCGGGTAAGGGAAATTTTAGGTCCGGAGATCTTTGACAAGAACAATTATGAAGACAACGCTGTACCCGGCGTAGTCACTGGTTTGGCCTGGACACCCTCCGGAGGGGATATTCTTTTTATTGAGTCATCACTAAGCCGTGGAAAAGGAAAATTAACGCTCTCAGGTCAACTTGGTGACGTAATGAAGGAATCCGCTATTGCAGCATTGTCTTATTTAAGGTCACATTCTGAAAGTTTGAAGATAGATTATCGAGTTTTTGATGCTTATGATCTGCATGTGCATGTTCCGGCAGGCGCAATACCGAAAGATGGACCATCCGCAGGAATAACCATGCTCACATCATTGGCCTCTGTCTTCACACAAAGAAAAGTAAAGAAAAAGCTTGCGATGACGGGAGAAATAACCTTACGCGGAAAAGTACTTTCAGTAGGAGGAATTAAAGAAAAAATATTAGCAGCCAGAAGGGCAGGAATTAGGGAGCTCATTCTGTGTAAACGAAATGAAAAAGACTTAGAAGATATTGATCAAAAATATCTGAAAGGATTGGAAATTCATTTTGTGGAATATGCACCTGAAGTGCTAGAAATCGCGTTGACTAATCAAAAGCCAAAAAACGCTATCGAATTCATTTTGCCGGAAGAAAAGAAAGATTGAGAAAATTTTTTAGCATACTGTTCATACTACCGCTTTTACCCTCTGCACAAATCGGAGGCCAGCTAGGCTATCAATCACTAAATCTAACCTCAAATCCCAGGTCTGCTGCTCTCTCTGGTTCTTCAATATCATTAGCAGATGGAGATATTTCTCAGTTTTTTGAAAATCCTGCCGTCCTGGACTCCGTAGCTTCCAAGAGTATTTTCTTTCATATCAATCCTTATTTTTCTGATGTATCAATTTATTCAATGGCCTATTCTTTTGATATAGATGACATCCATGATTTCGCACTAGGATTAAACTACGTAGACTACGGATCATTTGAAAGAACAGATGAAACTGGAATGGTATTGGGGACATTCTCGGCATCAGATTATGTATTGTATGTTGGAAAAGCACATCAACTGGGGCCATTTACGCTAGGTGCTAGCTTAAAATTTATCAATACCAACATAGATACCTACTCCTCTTCGGCACTCGCGTTAGATTTTGCAGGCATATTTCGAATAAATAAAAATTGGACCTTTGGAATGGTTTTCGAAAATATGGGAGTACAACTAACAAACAATAGCGACATTAATTCGGCCTCTTTACCATTTGACATTAAAGTAGGCACTTCTTTTAAGCCAGAATATATGCCAATTCGTTTTACGTTTACTTCTATCAACCTTATTGATCAAAATTTGTCCTTGAATGAAACAACATCGGTAAAATCAACGAGTACGTTCGATCGTGTGTTAAAAAGGATTCATTTAGGAGCTGAAATCCTTCTTAATAAACATTTTCAACTGCTTGTTGGATATAATCATAAACGCAAACAAGAGTTGAAGTTGGAAACACGCGGTGAAGGTGCCGGTTTTTCGTACGGATTAATGGTAAAAGTGAAGCAAATTCAATTTAGATTTTCTAGAGCCACCTATCATGCATCTGGCGGAAGCAGCTTCATTAGCCTTCAATCAAACTTGAGAGACTTTAAAAAGATTTTATGAGCAATTTAAACTATGACCTTACTCCAAAGCAAATTGTGGAGGAACTTGATAAGTATATAATAGGGCAAAAAGAAGCCAAAAGAAATGTGGCAATCGCCCTGCGGAATCGCTGGAGGAGGATGAACGTGAAAAAAGATATTCAGGGTGAAATTGTGCCCAATAATATACTGTTGATCGGGTCCACAGGGGTGGGGAAAACCGAAATAGCCAGAAGGCTTGCCAGAATTTCAGACGCTCCATTCACTAAAGTAGAAGCCTCCAAGTTTACTGAAGTTGGATATGTAGGAAGAGACGTGGAGAGCATGGTACGTGATTTGGTGGAACAAGCAGTGAATATGGTAAAGATTGCTAAAAAGGAGGAGGTAAAGGAAAAAGCAGCAGAGGTGGTTGAGGGTATTATTCTTGACGCATTGATACCGCCACTGAAAGGTGCAAAAAATACATTTGCAACGCAAATAGGAAGTGATGAGCCAGAAAGCGAAGTGGAATTGAATGAGCAAACAAGAACCCGCTTTAAAGAAAAAATTAAGAATGGAGAGTTAGATGACAGAAAAATTGAAATTGATGTGACACAAACCTCTAACGGTAATATAGGAATGATTGGTGGAGGTATGGATGAAGCCTCTATGATCAATCTTCAGGAGATGATAGGAAATATGCTTCCTAAGAAAAAGAAAAAGCGGAAGGTGAGCATAGCCGAAGCAAGAAAGATCTTACTTGAAGAAGAATCTTCGAAAATGATAGACATGGATGAGGTAAAGGAAGAGGCAATTTTCAAAGCTGAAAACACAGGTATAATTTTCATAGATGAAGTGGACAAAATTGCCAAAGGAGGGGATGGAGGTAAAGGACCAGATGTTAGTCGCGAAGGAGTGCAAAGAGATTTATTGCCTATTGTGGAAGGTAGCTCAGTCAATACAAAATATGGAATCATCAATACAGATCATATCCTTTTTGTGGCGGCAGGGGCATTTCACTTTAGTAAACCTTCTGATTTAATTCCCGAACTGCAGGGTAGATTCCCAATTAGAGTTGAGTTGGATAACCTCACCAAAGAAGACTTTTTGAGAATATTAAAAGAACCGAAAAATGCGCTAACCAAACAATATGAGGCATTGGTAGCTTCTGAAGATGTGGAGCTTTCATTTCAAGAGAAAGCGTTGGAAGAAATTGCAGAAATGGCTTTTCGAATCAATGAAGAAGTGGAAAACATTGGAGCTAGAAGATTGCATACCGTGATGAGCAAACTGCTTAATGAAATATTATTTGATATTCCTGATACAATCGGTCCCCACGCTAAAATAATCATAGACAAAGAACAAGTGCTGGAAAAACTTGATGGACTAGTCAAAGACAAGGACCTGAGTAGGTATATTTTGTAGATCTTATACAGGATAACATGCAAACCAAAGAGTTGAAGATCGATAAAGCAAAATGTATAATGCGATCAAGCTCAAGCAATGGACCTTACAATCAAAAGCTTATTGGGGGTATTCTGAAATACCCTTGAGAAGACGGTACGAAGATTTAACCCGAAAAATTCGGGATTTATTCATTGAGATGAGGTAACACGTTGAATAGGAGGTAATTGATTTCGAATGGGATACCAAAATCGTTCCCCAAATTTGAGGAATCAAAATCATTTAGTATGAATACAAAACTACTGTAAATCAATTACTTGAATCAACCCGCCATTATTTGTGGTGAATAATGCGGGTTAAGAAGGAAGCCTTGGATTTAGAGCCGCATGCTGAAGGATTCTATATGAAGTTTGGATTTATCACGATAGACAAAATGGAAAGTTCAATAAAAATAGATCACTGTCAGTCATGGAGTTGAACGTTGGTAGCCGTAAAGGATGATAGGGCAGTTTAAATCCCCTTTGGATAATAAAAAAATAATTGCTTACCCAAACCCTTGGCTACTTCTGACCAGTGATTGATTTCAAAAGAAATACCCACAATTCCACATGTAGGAATATTTTCAATTTCTGCATTTGACAAAACATTAGCTGCATCTGTAAATCCAGGATTATGACCAAAGATGGCAAGGATATCGCATTCTGACGCCCCTTTTAGCGTATGAATGATTTCGCTAGCCCCGGCATGGAACAAGTTTTCCGTTAAACTAATCCTGCTTTCGTCTATTCCCCAATGATCGCAAAGGAAGAGAGCAGTATAAAAAGCCCTACTTGCTGTACTTGAGATAATCTTTTCAGGAGATAGATGGTTTTCTTGAAGGTATTCCCCCATTTTAATAATATCCTTTCTTCCTCTCTTTCCCAAAGGACGATCATGATCGGTAAGGTCAAAAGTCCATGAGGATTTAGCATGTCTTACAAGGTAAAGCGTCTTCATTGGTTAAGTAAATAAAAATTAAATGTCACATTTTCTTTACATTGAAAAGTGTCTCAAAGGACGCTTTCAATGGTAAGAGCCGAAAATCTAACCCATTGTTTTCGAAGATAGTGAATTTCATTTCGTATGGCTGTTTTTTAAATGTTACAGTGATATGAATTAGCCCGGCATTATTCACCACAAATAATAGCGGGTTGATTCAAGTAATTGATTTTACGGAAAATGTCAATGTTTTCATACCAACATTCATTGTCGGTTGGTATACCCATCCTCGTTTTATGGAAATTTATGTATGTTGTTTGTTTTCAATTGCGTACATAGAATTTGTGATAACTGCATCGGCAGGCGGACTCTTCTGGTAGCGTGTATGACTTCGCCTCTGAATCTTTATATTAATTTTATAAAAAAATTTGTGAATTTATAAGTAGACTATTTTGGATTGATTAAGTTTATTATCAAAGAAGTACCAACTCTGATTCTAAGGGATTCCTTTAAAGCAATTGTTTATTTAAATGACATTATGATGCGACTTCTTTTTATTTTCCTTTTATTATTTCCTATCCTCCTTCTGGGCCAAAGAAAAAAACCCCGAGACACTAGTGCGGTGATCACTCAACCCAATAGACTTGAATTTGAAAAAGAAGGTAATCAATCGGAATTTTATGTGGTATCAGGTGGAGTTGATGGTTTGTTAGTTGTGGAAGAAACAAATGATGCCGCACCTGGTGGTGGATATGTCTGGAAATTGCATATGATAGATACTGCTTTCAATATTGTTTGGTCAAGGTCAGACAATATTCCGGCAAATGGATCATTCATAGGCCATGAATACTTTGATGGAAATTTCTATTTACTCTTTAACAAGAATTTTTATAGAAGCCAGGATCTGTTAGTCTATCAGCTTCACGCACAATCGCAAGAACTAAAAACGTATGAATTAACTACGGTTTTTCCGATAGAAATTACTCATTTTGAGTCTGTTGGCGAAACAATTCTCTTAGCCGGAAATGCCAATTTTAGACCCGTCGTAATTACCTACAATATCAATGAACGTATCCCTAAGGTGGTTCCGGGCTTTTACGACAATAAGAACGATATACTGGATCTGGTAGTGGATGAGCGAACGAAGCTTTTCACCGTAATTATGTCTCAGAAGATGAGGAATAAACGCTACACCATACGAGTTAAAACATTCAATGACCGTGGTGATATTATTCAGGATAACTTCTTGGATCCCGGAGAGAAAAAAAGCTTAATCGATGGAGCAACCACCACCTTTTCGGGTGGACTACAATACCTAGCAGGTACTCATTCAAGAAAGTCACTGCAATACAGCCAAGGATTTTATTTGAGTAAATTCATCAATGGTCAACAACAATTCAATAAATATTATCCATTCGCCGAGCTGCATAATTTTTGGGAACATCTAAATCCTAAAAGGGAAGAGAGAATACTACGAAAAATTGAAAGGAAAAAGGAAAAAGGGAAAGTAAAAAAATTTAATTATCGATTGCTAGTACACGAAATTTTAGAAAGAGACGATCGATATATTCTCATAGGAGAAGCCTACTATCCCAGGTATAATTACTCTAACTCTAATAATGGTTTTGGTCACTATGGATACAGATTCAATCAAACTTCACCCCTTCGAAATCCTTATTTTTTAGGATATAAATATACCCATGCTGTTGTCTTCGGGTTTGATAGGAATTGCAATATTATTTGGGATCATACTTTCAGAATAGAAGATATTCAGAGTTACTCTTTAGAAGAGAATGTTGCCGTGAGCGGATCTGGAGAGAAGGTAGTGTTGATGTATCTGGAGGAAAATGAAATTAGATCTAAGGTGATAGAAGGTGATAAGGTAATAGAAGGGCGAACTTTTAATCCAGTAAGACTCTCTTTTGAATCTGACGAGGTGAGAACGAAAGATCCATCTTTAGAGAAGATTGAAGAGTGGTACGGCGAAACATTATATGCTTACGGAGAACAATCCATCAAAAATGACCTTGCGGTAAACGGTAAAATCAACCGTAGGGTTTTTTACATCAACAAGATCCGGTACAACCTGGCGGTGCATCCTAATTAGCTTGGTTCGCATTATTTTTACATTATCAAAATCATGCAAAAGCGACTGCTTTTTGATAGCAAACTCCTTGAGGTTACAATTGGAAGATTGTGTAGGCAGTTAATTGAAGTATATGATAACTTCTCCAATACGGTTCTGATTGGGATGCAGCCCAGAGGTATTTTCCTGGCAGAACGTATTAAAGCTGATCTGCAAAAAATGGTTTTAAGCGAAATACATCTTGGTTATTTAGATGCCACCTTTCATAGAGACGATTTCAGACGAAGAGAGGAGCCTATTACACCAAGTCATACGAAAATTCCTTTTCTGATAGAGAACAAAAACGTGATTCTGGTTGATGATGTATTGTTTACGGGAAGAACAGTTAGAGCTGCGCTGGACGCCATGAATACTTTTGGAAGACCTGCAAAAGTGGAGTTGCTTGTTTTAATCGATCGCCTGTATAGTCGTCATATTCCTATCAAAGCGGATTACGTAGGAAGAGAAGTAGATACCGTTCAATCGCAAAAAGTTGCGGTTGAACTTAGAGAACAAGGAGAAGAGGATAATATTTGGTTAATTACCAAAGAAGAATGAGCCGGTTGAAGACGAGACATCTCTTAGGAATTAAAAACCTTGACAGAGAAGAAGTAGAACTCATTTTTCGAACAGCCGCCAATTTCAAAGAAGTAATCAATCGTCCCATCAAAAAGGTGCCTTCTTTGAGGGATGTCACTGTTGCCAATGTTTTTTTTGAGAACTCCACAAGAACAAGGCTTTCTTTCGAGCTGGCGGAAAAAAGACTTTCGGCTGATGTAATTAACTTCTCTGCATCTGGCAGTTCTGTGAAGAAAGGAGAGACGTTGCTGGATACGGTAAATAATATTCTTGCTATGAAGGTAGATATGGTGGTGATGCGTCACTCAAGTCCGGGAGCACCGCATTTTCTTTCCAGACACGTGAAAGCAAGCATTATCAATGCGGGGGATGGTACTCATGAGCACCCTACTCAAGCTTTGCTCGATACCTTTTCGGTTCAAGAAAAAACAGGAGGTGTCGAGGGCAAGAAAGTAGTGATTGTAGGAGACATTCTACATTCACGAGTGGCCCTTTCTAACATTTTCGCTTTGCAAATGCTTGGGGCAGAGGTAATGGTTTGCGGGCCCGCAACACTTTTGCCAAAACACATCGGTGGGCTAGGAGTCAAAGTGGAAACAAATATTAAAAGGGCACTCCAGTGGTGTGATGTGGCGAATATTTTAAGGATTCAGCTGGAGCGTCAGGAGATGAGATACTTTCCCTCTTTGAGGGAGTATTCACAATATTTTGGTGTAAATAAACAATTACTCGATTCTCTGGATA
>JBCCLN010000045.1:0-21498 GCA_039026865.1 Bacteroidota bacterium
ATCATCTATTTTCATATGAGGACTAAAAAAGAAGCGTTTAATCCCGAAATATTTCGGCTAAACCAAACCAAACTTAAAGAAAAACGAATGAAAAGCCTTGAACAACAACTGGCTGCCCTAAAGAAGGCTGCTTAAGGTGGGTATAAGGTGGGTTAAGTAGTACTTCTTGTAAGAATGTTTCATCGGCAAATTTTGATTTAGCAGTCTGTAATGAAACAGGTGAAGGACTAATAAAGAATAAAAAGAAGGCTTTTGAGCACTATTTGAGAGCATCACTTTTGTGGAAAGTTATTGTATTTTGTATCTCAGACCCGTTTGAAAGATGAACCTAGAAGAAGTGTTGGTGGAGCCATTCAATGGAGTGATCGATTGCCTGTAGTTAGGTTCTAATGTGACGTCAAACCGATTAAGTATGGAATATCCGAATTCTATTCCGCTCAATCCATCGAATGACCAGGTATTGAATGAATCATCTACTGATCCATTTATTACGTCACCTGAACCATTTACCCGACTACCAACAAAATAGTTTGCAGCCAGACCCACATTTAACCGTACCGACACTTTTCTATCCATCACAAAGTATCCCGCTTTCATAGGAATAGAAGTAAATTGAAAACTGCTATTTACATCCAGGTTGTAATCATAGCTATCCTGAACCTCTAACGTGGTTTCTCTTGATACAGGGCTATGAATGGCTAGCTCAGTTATTCCATCCAGAGACTCTGAAAAACCTCTATAGTTTATCGTGTATATATCCAATACATTGATGGAAGCATCACCCTGTGAATCTACGTTAGTGTAAGCTAAGCCCGTTTCTAAGGTCCATTTGTCACTTAGTCTTAATCCAAAATCTAAGCCAATAGAGGTTGCGAGACCTGCATTCATCTCTGCATTCACATTCGCTGTCGGATTGATGAAGCCTTCGCTACCTAGTACAGATGCAAGATTAGATTGATTTATGCTCCCCGAAAAAGCGTTGGAGCCCTTCAATGAAGTATTAAAATTTCCAGCCCCTGCTTCTATACTTGCCCATAATCTAGTATCCTGCCCTTTTATTTTTTGCTTGGATTTTACGAAAGTAGCTCCCTGGTGATAAGGATAAATTTCATTGTTTACTTGGGCCTGGAGAACTTTTACACCAGTAGCAGAAACATTGTGAGTCTGATAAAATAATCCACTAGAATCTTCAATAACCACTAATGGTTCTTGAAAGGGGTCATGATTTTCTATTTTCCCTTCCACAAAAATAGGATGCAATAGAACCCCTCCCAACATCGGCTTAAGGTAGCTTGACCGTAAGAAACTGAAGTAATCTTGAGGTTTCGATAATAGTGCGTTAAAAGTCTCATCAATATGCGTCTTCTTTGAAGAAGAAGTATGCTTATACTTAGGTCGAAACTGAAATGCGAGTGAAATAAATGCAATTAAAATTGCTGCAGCGGTAACCCATCTTTGAAAAGCCTGGCTTGATTCATAAGAATGAACTAAATCTGCATTTAATTCCGACTCAACCTTATCCCAGACTTCAGGAGGTGTTTTTACAGAATTATTCTCGAAACTTTCTTTAATTGAATCTTCAAAGCTTCCCATATCTCAAATGCTCCAGATTCATAATCTTTTCTAATAATATTGATTTTGCGCGTGAGTATTGAGATTTCGACGTACCCTCGCTAATCTCCAGTTTCTTTGCGATTTCGTGATGTTTATAACCCTCAATTGCAAATAAATTAAAAATAATCTGACATCCTGTAGGCAACTCTTGGATGAGCGCCAACAATTCCTGATAGCCCAGACCAGAAATGATGGATTCTTTCTCACTCCAGTCATTGAGTTCATTTACATCTACCATAGGATGCATGTATAACTTACTACGCTGATGATTCAATGCTGTGTTCACTACTATTCTCTTAATCCAATAAGCCAGCGAAGAGTCTTTTCTGAAGCTCTTGATATTTCTGAAAACTTTTATAAAAGCTTCTTGTAGAATATCTTCAGCTTCTTGCCTCATCTTAGAATATCTTAGCGCTACCAAAAACATTCCATCAGCATACCTGTCGTATAAAGCTTGTTGGCATTCCTTTTCACCTTTTTGACAGCCTCTGATGAGTTTTTCTTCTTTTAAAGACATTTTAATAGACCCTAAGCCTATAGTTTAGGTTGTAATGGGTATTTTGAGATACATTTTTTGTCAAAGTTATGAAGAACCTGCCAATAATTACTATCGTGCTGTTATCTATACAATGTGAACCAATTGTACCCCAAAAAAGTCTAGCGGACAAGAAAATGGTTTTTGACAATCACGAATATGAATCATTAGTCGGCAATGTAAACTTTTATCCAGTGGTAAATGGACGGGAAAATCCATTGGAAAACCCTATCGTTAACTTATCTGAAAACGAGAGCTTACTCCTCAATTTCGACTTATTGACTGAAAAATTTGAAAATTTGAGCAGTCAAATCTATCACTGTAATGAAGATTGGACCCTCTCTCCTCTACGGGAAATGGAATACTTGAATGAAATAAACAATTTTAGAATCACTGCATTCGACTATTCGGTCAACACGGTTCAGCCTTACGTCAATTATCGTCTTCAATTGCCTAAACCATCGATCACCGGAAACTATATTGTGACCGTGTTTCGAAGGGCTAATCCCAAAGACCTACTTTTTACTAGAAAGTTCTTGGTCTATGAACCCATCACCTCCATCAACCAGTTGGTTAGGATAAGTAATAACATAGATAATAGAGAAAAAAATCAACAAATAGAATTCAGTATTTCTTATGGGAATTTATTTGTAAGCGCTCCTATGAAAGATTTTAGCATTACTATACTTCAAAATCATGATTGGAGGAGCGCTCTACGAAAAATACCGCCAACATTGATTAGAGCAAATGAAGGATCTATAGAATATCGCCATATGGATGGTACTACTAATTTTCCCGGATGGAATGAGTTTCGATGGACAGACCTGAGAACATTAAATGTAGCGGGAAGAAATGTAGCCCGTGTTCAGAATACCGGAAGCGAAATTTTTGCACAATTAGGTGTAGACAAATCAAGAGCTACAGAAACGTATACACAAAGTTTTCAGGATATTAACGGTAATTACATTATTCAAAACAATGATCAGCTAGAATCCACGCTAAATACTGATTACACCAGAGTTCGTTTTCTTCTGCAAAATGAAAAAGTATCTGGAAAGGTTTTTGTCACAGGTCGGTTCAACAATTGGCGACTGGAAGATAAAAATGCGATGAACTATAACTCAACTAAACAACACTATTACACTGACATGTATTTAAAACAAGGCTATTATGATTATAAATACATTGTTATAGATAGTAAACTACCCCCGTTCTACTTTGAGGGAAGCTATTTCCAAACGGAAAATGAGTATGAAATATTAGTATACTACCGAAGACCGGGAAACATCAACGACCAATTAGTAGGGTATAAAAAGTTCAGATCCATAGAGGACCTTTAGACTTGTATGGATGTAAAAAAATCAAGAATACAATTTAGAGGTAATACAACTACAATTAGTTGAAGTCGAGAGAAGGATTAGTTTTAATGAAAATACGAAAAATAGCCTAAATAGCTCTTAAAAGCCTCTTTTAACGATATCTTTATTTTAGCTGGATGTCAATAATAACCTTTCTTTATTTTTTGCCTGAGACAAAAGAAGTTTCTTTGGGGCATCTTCAGAGTAAATTGATAAAACAAAATATAAAATATGAGTCTAAAGGACCTATCTGTTATCTGTTTCGGTGAAGTATTGATGGATGTTTTGCCTACGGGTGTCAAACCGGGCGGAGCTCCTATGAATGTTGCCATCCATTTACAGAATTTCAAAGTAAAACCAGGGATTGTCAGCAGGATAGGAAATGACAAAAATGGCGAACTACTAATAGACTTCCTAAAATCAAGAAATGTGACTACTGATTTAATCCAGATTGACAAATCAAGGGATACAGGTGTAGTAAGAGTGAATATTGATAAGAATGATGATCCTGTCTACACCATCGTAGAAAAAGTGGCCTGGGATTTTATTGATGATTCTTTTTTGAAAGAAGAGGTAAATCCTAAGTACATCGTCCACGGGAGTTTGGCTTGTAGGTCGGTGGAAAGTAATAGATCTTTAAATAAACTGTTAGATGAAACGAACGCCAAGGTAGTCTTTGATATCAACGTGCGATCACCCTATTACAGTAAATCTATCATCGATGAATTACTTAGAAAAGCGCACATTGTAAAAATGAATGAAGAGGAATTTAAGATGATAAAGGAATGGTTTTACATAAAAAATCCGGGAGAAAAAGGGGATTTTAAGGCCCTAAAAGCACTTTATCCAAATATTGAAACCATGATCGTGACTAAAGGAGGAAAAGGGTCCTTAGGATGGAGTAGAGGTAAAACGGAAAGTATAAAAGCTTCTCCTATATCAGTAAAGGATACCGTTGGGAGTGGAGATGCATTTTTAAGCGCATTCATCTGTAAACTTGACCAAGGCGCAAACTTGGTAGACTGCCTAAAGTTTGCATCTGCGACCGGAGCATACGTAGCAACACAGGAAGGTGCTAATCCCGAATATTCAGAAAAAGAAATCTTGCCGCTAATCTCAAAATCTTAGTTCCTAATTCTTATGACTATTTCAATCATAGCACATGATGGTAAAAAAGCGGAAATGGTCCAGTTTCTTCTAGATCACAAAAGCTTTTTGAACACGGCAAGACTCGTAGCGACGGGAACTACCGGATCTCATGCAGAAAAGGCTGGGTTGAAGGTAGAAAAACTATTGTCCGGTCCGGTTGGAGGTGATGCTCAAATAGCAGCCATGGCAGCAGAACAAAAAATTGACGCGGTCATTTTCTTTAGAGATCCATTAGATAAACACCCACATGAACCGGACGTACAAATGCTTATGCGGATTTGTGATGTCCACAATATACCTCTTGCAACGAATCCTGCAACCGCTAAATTGATTTTAGAAAGATTAGAAGAATAGGTATTAGAATCCTTTGCAGGACTAAATTTTTGGTTCAAATCGAGGCTTTCGGAATTTCAAAAACGTAGTTTACCGGTCGCAAATGAAGCTTTTTGAAATTTTGAGTAACGAAGAGTTGGGCAAAGGCGAGTTTTTCAAGCATTCTATTAGTTTCTCACTAATACCTTATTGCTGATAGGATGATAGGTTTCGTATAAGTGATAGTTAATGCCATCCTTTAGACCTATATCTGGTACTAAAATACTTTTTGCTCTAGAACATTGCATCACGGAAATGTATATTTCAGAAGCCGGAATAATTACATCAGCCCTGTCTGGGTTTAGCTGAAGTTTATTAAGCAGATCTTCCACGGTAAGACCTTGTAGAATTTGTTGGGTTCTCATTAATTTCTCCAAAGTCATATTGCGGGATTTTGTTTCCCGGTTGGATAGTTCGAAAAGTTTATTAATATTTCCACCCGTACCAACAGCGATAATTTTTTCTCCTTTAGGAACCGTATGCGCTCTCACCCACGCATTCATATCTTCCCAACTTTGTTTGTTTCTGCCTTGTTTTATTTTCCTTAAGGTCCCAATTGGAAATGATTGTGAATGAATTTTCTCATGATTTTGATAAAGGTTTAGCTCTGTACTTCCACCTCCCACATCTATATGAATATAATTCCTATCATCGAGAGATGACAAGATCACCTTATTAATCATCTCCGCCTCTTCTTCTCCTGAGATAATTTTTATAGAAAGTTCCAACCCGTCTCTTACCTGATCCACAAGTTGCTGTCCATTCTCAGACTCACGCATTGCTGAAGTAGCACAACCGTAAAAAGCATCTACTTCATATAGATCAATGATGTTTTTAAAAGCTGTCATGAGTTTGTAAAAACGTTCTTTATTGTATTCGCTAATTCTCCCGGTTTTAAAAACATCGTGACCAAGCCGAAGCGGAAAACGAACGTATTCTATTTTTTTGAAGGTAACCATGGTTTCGTATTCGATAACCTTTGTAATCTGAAGTCTAACGGCATTAGAGCCGATATCTATGGCAGCAAGTTTCATTTTCTGCAAATGTAGGAACTAAAGTTCTTCATGAATGATTTAAGCTTATATTTGCAAAGCTTATCAAGAAAGACCGAGGGATTGGGCCCTTTGAAGTCTTAGCAACCTATCTCGTGCCTATGGGGTTTCGGTGCTAACTCCCACTAGATGAGTATTATCCTTCACGGAATTTCTCTGGTAAGTGAAATTTTAATCCGGAGATGAATAAGATTAAAGATATACTTAAACAAAGAATATTATTACTTGATGGTGCAATGGGCACAATGATCCAACGACACAAACTGGAGGAAGTGGATTTTAGAACCGAAGATTTAACTAATCATCCTAAGCCATTAAAGGGAAACAATGATTTGCTGTCGGTCACGAGGCCGGATATCATAAGAGAAATTCATGTTCAATACTTTGAGGCTGGCGCAGACATTGCAAAGACGAATACATTTTCAAGTACCACCATTGCACAAGCAGATTACGGACTTGAAGAATTTGTTTATGAATTAAACTATCAATCTGCCAGGATTGCCAAGGAAGTAGCACAAGATTTTACCCATAGAGAGTCTCATAAACCAAGATTTGTGACCGGTTCCATAGGGCCTACAAACAGAACAGCATCACTTTCACCGGATGTAAACGATCCGGGTTATCGAGCAGTAACATTTGATCAACTTAGAGTGGCTTACAAACAACAGGTGGAGGCGCTTTTAGATGGAGGCGTTGATATTCTCTTAGTGGAAACCGTCTTTGACACGCTCAACGCCAAAGCAGCCTTATTCGCCATTGAGGAGATAAAGGAAGAACGAAAAATTGATATTCCGGTAATGGTCTCAGGCACCATCACTGATGCCTCCGGCAGAACACTTTCTGGGCAGACAACCGAGGCTTTTCTAGCATCTGTAAGTCATGTGGATCTTCTAAGTGTTGGTTTAAATTGTGCATTAGGAGCAAAGCAATTAAGGCCTTACTTGAAAATTTTGAGCGATAAAGCTGATTGTTTAATAAGTACTCATCCTAACGCCGGGCTTCCGAATGAGTTTGGTAAATATGATGAAACCCCAGAGCAAATGACTGATCAAATAAAAGAGTTTCTGGATGACGGGCTCATTAATATCGTTGGGGGCTGTTGCGGTACTACACCGGATCACATTGCAGAGATAGCACATCTGGCTTCTACTTATGAACCGAGAAGATTGGAGGTCTTTGTATGAAGCCGCTGATACTCTCTGGCCTAGAACCATTGATCATCAATGAACAAACCAACTTTGTCAATATTGGAGAGCGCACCAATGTGACCGGTTCTCGCCGATTTGCCAGGCTTATCTCTGAAGATAAATATGATGAGGCGCTAGAAATAGCACTTGATCAGGTGAGAAGCGGTGCGCAGATCCTGGATGTAAACATGGATGAGGGGATGCTCAACGGTATAGCGGCGATGGAAAAGTTCTTGAATTTGGTTGCTTCAGAGCCTGAAATAGCCAGGATACCGATCATGATTGACTCGTCAAAATGGGAGATATTGGAAGCAGGGCTACAAGTAGTACAAGGAAAGAGTGTGGTGAATTCCATCAGCCTAAAAGGCGGTGAGCAACTATTTATCAATCAGGCGAAAAAAGTAAAGCGATATGGTGCCGCTGTTATTGTCATGGCGTTTGATGAAAAAGGGCAGGCTGATACGTACGAACGGCGCATTGAAATATGTGAAAAGAGCTACGGCGTTCTCGTGCATAAAGTAGGCTTTCCACCTCAGGACATCATTTTCGATCCTAATATTTTTCCAGTAGCAACAGGGATAGATGAGCATAATAACAATGCAGTAGATTTTTTCCGGGCCACTAAATGGATCAAGTTCAATTTACCTGGGGCCAAGGTGAGCGGAGGAGTAAGCAATGTATCATTCTCTTTTCGCGGAAACAATGTAGTAAGAGAGGCTATGCATTCAGCTTTTCTTTATCATGGAATAAAATCAGGGATGGATATGGGCATTGTCAATGCCGGAATGATTGAGGTATATGATGAAATTCCGAAGGACTTACTCGAGCATGTGGAAGATGTCTTATTGAACAGAAGGGAAGATGCAACGGAACGATTACTTGCTTTTGCAGAAAATGTAAAAGGCACTGGAAAGCAAAAAACAGAAGACTTAAGCTGGCGTGAAGGAACGGTTGAAGAAAGGCTTTCACATGCATTAATCAAAGGGATCATTGACTACATAGATAAGGATACCGAAGAAGCAAGGCAAAAAATAGGGAGCCCGCTTAAAGTAATAGAAGGGCCTCTCATGGACGGGATGAATATTGTAGGAGACTTGTTTGGAAGTGGTAAAATGTTTTTACCTCAGGTAGTGAAAAGCGCTCGAGTGATGAAAAAGTCAGTAGCTTACCTGACCCCATTTTTGGAAAAAGAAAAAGCCTCAGGAAGAACAAAGGGAAAAATTTTGCTTGCCACGGTAAAAGGTGACGTTCACGATATAGGAAAGAATATTGTAGGGGTGGTGATGGCATGTAACAATTTTGATATAGAAGACATGGGAGTAATGGTGCCAACGGATAAAATCTTAGATCGTGCTCAGGAAATTGATGCTAACCTGATAGGGTTAAGTGGGCTGATTACACCTTCACTGGATGAGATGGTGGACGTAGCAGAAGAAATGCAAAAAAGAGGGATGAAAACCCCACTCCTAATCGGTGGGGCCACTACATCCAGAATCCACACCGCAGTTAAAATTGCTCCTAAATATAATCATACAGTCATTCACGTTCTGGATGCATCAAAAAGTGTAGGCGTATCTACCAGCTTACTCTCGGATAAATCCGAAGAGTACTGTCAGAGAATCAGGTCCCAGTACAAGGAATTGGCAGAGAATCATGCTGGCAGAAAAGAAGTAAAATCCTTTATTCCATTTGAGTACGCCAAACAAAATGGAATTCAAATTGATCATCAGATTTGCCGACCTCATCATTTGGGTATTACTGTGTATGAAGATTATGACCTTGCCGAAATAAAGAAATACATCGACTGGACTCCATTTTTCTCCACCTGGCTATTGAAAGGAAAGTATCCAGCCATTTTTGAGAACCCGACCGTGGGTAAAGAGGCGAAAAAACTGTTTATTGATGCTCAAATCTTATTAAATGAAATAATTGATCAAAAATTGCTTCAAGCCAAAGCAGTGGTAGGCCTGTTTGAGATACAAAGAAAAGGGGAAGATGCACATATTCTAGTGGATGAAAAAGAAGTGGCCACTTTTCATTTTTTGCGGCAGCAAGGGAAAAAAGGAAAGGGTATTCCTAACATTTCATTGGTTGATTTTCTACATCCTAAAGAGAAAGATTTTATAGGAGGCTTTGCCGTTACCACAGGCATAGGAATAGAGAAGCTTACGGAAAAGTATAAATCTGCGCATGATGATTACAATGAGATTATGATTAAAGCGCTGGCTGATAGGCTCGCCGAAGCATTTGCTGAGCTAATGCATGAGAAAGTGAGAAAAGAACTGTGGGCCTACGATTCAGACGAGAACTTAGAAAACGAAGCGCTTATCAAAGAAAAATATCAAGGAATCAGACCTGCGCCCGGCTACCCTGCCTGCCCTGACCATACGGAGAAAAGAATACTTTTTGATTTGCTTGAAGTGGAGAAGAACACAGGGATAATATTGACTGAATCGTTCGCGATGTATCCTGCATCCTCGGTATCCGGATTGTATTTCGCACATCCGCAATCAAAATATTTTGGACTCGGAAAGATTGCAAAGGACCAGGTAGAAGAGTACGCTCAAAGAAAAGGAATGACCATTGAAGAAACAGAAAAATGGCTCGCGCCTAATCTGAACTACTAATCATTAAATCTAATAATGAAGATCACTGAACACATAGCTGACTCGAAAAATACGTTATTCTCTTTCGAAATTATCCCTCCAAAAAAAGGGGCTAGCATTAAGGATCTTTTTGATCACATTGATCCTTTAATGGAGTTCAATCCTCCATTTATTGATGTGACTTATCACAGAGAGGAATACGTTTATAAAAAGCACCCAAATGGATTATTAGAAAAGAAAAGCATAAAGAAAAGGGCAGGTACGGTTGGCATTTGCGCTGCCATTCAAGGACGATATAAAGTGGATGCGGTTCCACACTTGATCTGTGGTGGATTTACGAAAGAAGAAACAGAAAATGCACTAATTGATCTTAATTTTTTGGGTATTGACAACATTTTGGCGTTACGTGGAGACCCTATCAAATCAGAACCCGGTTTTGTGCCTGAACCCGATGGACATGCTTATGCTACTGACCTTATTGAACAAATTCAGGATATGAATCAAGGCAAATACCTGGATGAGGAAGTACAAAATGCAGTGCCTACTAACTTCTGCATTGGCGCTGCGGCCTACCCGGAAAAACATTTTGAAGCGCCTAATTTGAGATTCGATATTGAATGGCTGAAGAAAAAGGTTGATTTAGGAGCTGAGTATTTTGTAACCCAAATGTTCTTTGACAATAGCAAATATTTCGAGTTTGTAGAAAAATCAAGAAAGGAAGGGGTAGACATTCCTATCATTCCAGGTCTTAAACCGATTTCTACGAAAAATCATTTAACCATTCTTCCAAAGATTTTTAATTTAGACCTTCCAGACGATTTGGTAGATGAGGTGCAAAAATGTGAGGACAACAAAGCAGTGAAAGAAGTGGGAATAGAATGGGGAATAAAACAAAGTAAAGAATTGATGGATGCAGGAGTTCCAGTATTGCACTATTACAGCATGGGGAAATCCGATGCTGTATATCGAATCGGAAAAGAACTTTTCTGATTCAAAATCATGAAGATCATTGAATGTCCGAGGGATGCTATGCAAGGGATTCACTATTTCATCCCTACAGATATCAAAATCAGCTATATCAATCAGCTTTTACGTGTAGGTTTTCATACCGTTGATTTTGGAAGTTTTGTGTCTCCTAAAGCCATTCCTCAAATGAGAGATACCCCAGAAGTGCTTGAAGGGTTGGATCTTACCTCTACCCAATCAAAACTACTGGCGATAATAGCTAATGTAAGGGGCGCAAATGACGCCTGTCGATTTGATGAAATCTACTATTTAGGGTATCCTCTATCACTATCCGAGACGTTCCAACAACGAAACACCAATAGATCCATTGAATCGGCGATGAATGATTTGGCAGAGATTCAAGCATTAGTTCAAAACAATAACAAAACGCTGGTCGTCTACCTATCGATGGGTTTTGGCAATCCATACGGAGATCCTTATGAAATGGATTATGTACTTGAGTTTGTTTCCCGATTGGATAAGATAGAAGTGAAAATCATCTCATTGGCTGATACCATTGGAGTTTCGGAACCAGCAACTATTAAAAAACTATTTACAACCCTAATTCCAACATTTCCGCAGGTAGAATTTGGTGCCCATCTTCACTCAACACTTAGTACCATCCTGGAGAAAGTTGAAGCAGTTTATGATTCAGGGTGCAGAAGAATGGATGGAGCCATCAAAGGGTTTGGAGGGTGCCCTATGGCAAAGGATGAACTCATAGGGAATATCGCCACTGAAAGAATGCTGTCCTATTTTAACTCGAACCACGTGGAGATGAAGTTAAATAGAAGGGAATTTGAAACCGCCGTAAACATAGCTTCTTCAGTATTTGCAGCATCCATTCTATAAAACACTAAATTTTTTCCCGGGGAGACTTCTCACTAAATTTTTAAATTCTAAGCTAAGCAAATGGGAAGCCACTTGGTTAATTGGAATTTGTGATTGAATTGCAATCAGGTCTATTTCTAGTGGAGCATTATTCTGGCTAAGCAAATCAAAAATTATCCGTTCATCATGAGTCATTTCGGGAAGAAGTTTCTCCTCTTCGTTTCGTGATTCCACATCCCAGTTTAGGTGGTAAATCAAATCCTCAATGTGGGTGTAGATCAACGCTCTTTGGGTTCTTATTAATTGATTAGCTCCTTCGGAATAAGTATTTCCAATATTTCCAGGAACTGCAAATACTAAACGATTATATGAATCTGCAATATTTGCCGTGATCAAAGCGCCTCCTTTTGCTGCTGCTTCTACAACTACTGTTGCATCTGATATACCTGCTATTATTCTATTTCTTGCTGGAAAGAGGTGTGAGTCTGGTTTTGTTCCAGGAGTGCTTTCTGAGATAATTCCTCCTTTTTCAAGCATTTCTTCTACGTACTTTCTGTGAATAGATGGATAAACCCGATCGAGTCCTCCTGCCAGCACTGCAAAAGTTGGTATTTCATATTTCAGACTAGCTTTATGGGCTTGTATGTCAATGCCATATGCCAACCCACTAATAATAGTTGCCCCTAGGTCTGCCAGATCCTTAACTATTTCATGCGCAATCGCTTTTCCGTAAGTCGTTGCTTTTCTTGTGCCCACGATGGCAATAGACTTTGAAGTATTTAAATCACCAGCTCCTTTTTTATACAAGATATTAGGAGAGTCAGGAACTTGTTTTAAACGTTTTGGAAAATTCGGATGCGTATAATGTAGTATATCTGCTCCAATTTTTTTTGATGATTTAATGATGGATTCTGCTTTATCGAACGTGTTGGCATGTCTTATTGCATAGGCCATTTTTTCACCTACTCCAGGAATATTCAGTAGTTTGTTGGTAGATTTTTTCAAAACTGCTTCTGCCGACCCACAATAGCTGATGAGTTGTTTTACCGCTCGGTTTCCTACTCCCGGAATTAGCTCCAATGCAAGTTGGAAAACTAATGCATCAGACATGAATTACCGAAGCTCTTTTCTAAGCTGAAAAAGAAAACTTCTTATCTGCTTAAGAGACTCAATCATTTCTAACTTCTCCGTAACCTCTCCCCCATTTGAGATAAAATCCCTCGCTCCTTGAAGCGTGTAACCTTTTTCTTTCACAAGATGGTAGATGAGCTTTACATTATACAGATCATCTTTGGTAAATTGTCGATTACCCTTCCTATTTTTTTTTGGTTTGATATTGTCAAATTCTCCTTCCCAGAATCGGATTAAGGAAGTAGCAACTCCTAGCTCATCGGCAACTTCACCAATGGTATAGTATTTTTTCTCAATCTCTTTTTCCTTGTAAGGCACCGTTGTTTAGTCAGGGTTTCGAATTTGGAATATAGATAATATTTCCTTTATTGTCTATTGTTATAGGGTTATCAGGAAAGTCATTCAAAGATAATCGTTGGATTGTTTTTATTGAAGAAAGGCGAAGATCATTTCTTGGCCCCAGATCATAGTCTTGCCTGAAAGCATATAATTTTCCTATGAGGAATTTTCCCTCAGCATCTGTTTTGATTTCTAAAATCGGTGCCTCTCCTGCAAGCCCCTGAAGGTTGAATCTTCCGTAAGTAAGAAAGTTGCCTAGACTATAAGCAATGATCCGATTATTGTACACCTCCAGTGCTCTGACTACATGAGGTCCGTGACCCAATACCACATCCGCTCCTTCATCAATGAGTAAATGTGCCAGCTCATGGACATTGCCTCTGTCTTCACCGTAATAAAATTCTTGCTTTTGAGTCACGTTTTGGTGCTTTGGCCCTTCGGCTCCAGCATGAAAACTGGCAATCACAAGATCAGATAAAGAGTCCAAATTTTGAACGATCTTTCTTATTTCATCATACTTGTGGATACTAACTGTACCTATGTTAGGGGCAAATGCGCAGAAGCCTATTTTTAAATGTCCTATTTTTTTTACAACATGTGGCCGATCGATTGATCCTGCGTGAGTTATTCCTAATGAATCCAGTACCCGTTGGGTATTTAGTCGGCCGGTTTTTCCAAAATCATTTGCATGGTTGTTGGCAATACTCATTAAGTCAAATCCACTTTCCTGAAAGTTGACCGCTAAAAATTCTGGTGATCGAAAAAGATAACAAAGATTGGGATTGCTACAGGTTTTTTGTTCTCCACCTTCGTTGAGAATTGTACCTTCAAGATTGCCAAAAGTGATATCTGCTTTTTTAAGTATAGGCTGAACTTCACTCCAAAGATACCTACCTGTATCTCTTGGAAGATAAGATTCATTAGGAAAGTTGGTTCCTGTCATAATGTCTCCCACCGCAGCAATGGTAATTGTATCAGGAATCCATCGGTACGTTGGAATCGCTATTTCACTGTTAAGTCCAGGGAGAGTGTCCCCTGATTGGGTGATGAGATAAACTGTGTCAACCCCCGTTAGCACATCATCCCAGTGTACGACAATTAAATCATCAAAAGAAATTCTTCGAAGGGTTCTACAGGAAAACAGGAGATAAAGAAAGATAGCCACCCAGAAAATTTTTCTCATCAAATGAAAATAAAGATACAAAGCGAATTTATATCAATTGACGGATGAATTAGTATCTTAAATGCAACACGTGAGATTGAGAATAAAAGATTGAATTGAGCTTTTAATAAAGAGCTCTAAAAAGCTGCAGACAAAGAAAATGGATTATTCAGATAAAGCAAGTACAACAAATCAGCAGATTTCTAAATCTAAATGTGCTTATATGTACGCTAAATCCCATTTTTTGCCTAGTGCAATAAAACGATATTTACGAAACAAAAATTAAAATTAGGATTTGGATGGGCTGGCAACATGGTTTTGCACCATCGAGCCTATGCAGAACGGATGAATTTTTAATGAAGATTCCTGTTTTAGCAAACCGATCCAGCTTTTTAAAAACTTGCTACACGCATTAAAATCGATAATAAAATTATAGAATCCTTTGAGAAACTCGTCTTTTGGCCCAACGCTTCGTTACTCAAAATTTCAAAAGCCACATTTACGACCAGATAAACTACGTTTTGAAATTCCGAAAGCTTCTATCTGAACCAAAAACGCAGTTTTGCAAAGGATTCTGAAATAGTAATTTTTCAGTGAACCGCTATGCCGTTGAGGTTTTACTTTTAGTATTTTCCTAAGGACTGATTTTCTTTCGCAGAAAGTCTCACGATTTCTGCATATTCTTCGTCAGAAACGTCAGCATAGAAATAGTTGATTGGATTAACTTTCTTTCCATTCTTTATCACTTCATAGTGAAGATGTGGTGCAGTTGATCCCCCTGTATTTCCTGAATATCCAATTACTTGACCTCTTTTCACCAATTGGCCAGGTCGAACTAAAAACTGACTTAAATGCGCATACAATGTTTGGTAACCAAATCCATGCTTGATCTTAATATATTTTCCATAACCGTTGAACTTAGAGACGGTAGCCACTACTTTGCCATCTCCCGTCGCATATACTGGACTTCCGGTAGGCAGTGAGAAATCTGTTCCTTCATGCATTCTTCTCACCTTATAAATAGGATGCATTCTCATTCCATATCCAGAAGCGAGCCTTTTTAATTTCTTGTTAGAAACTGGCTGAATAGCGGGAATACTTGCAAGTCTCTCTTCCTTGTTCTTGGCCATTTTCACGATTTCATCGTATGACTTTGTTTGGATATACATCTGCTTTTTCAAGTGGTCTATTTTCTGTAAGTTGGCAAGGATGAGTTTTTCTCTTTCCAGGCCTTTATTAAGCAACTCACGATATCTATTGGAACCACCAACACCAGCAGATCGGATTTCTTCAGGAACAGGCTCTACACCGTAAATCACCCGGTAAATGTCATCGTCACGTTTTTCCAATATGCTTAGCATCTTACTTACTTCCTGCATATCTTTTTCCAGGATATCGTAATAAAGTTTTAACTCCTCGTTTTCTTTTCTCAGAGCTGCCTTGGTAGGCGACTCAAAATAATGATCTGTAATGAAAAAAATGCCTAAACCAATTGCAGATGAAACTACAAGAAAACCAAGAAGATTCAAGACAACATCCCACAGAGAGACTTTGATTCTTTCATAGCGACAGGATTCTGTGTCGTAGTAGTACTTAATTTTTGCCATTGATTAATAGGGTGAATATCGTAGATTTGTTTTTAACTTCCTATTTGTGGCAGTTGTAAGTGTAGTACTTCAAATATACGTCGTCTGAGGAAATTTTCATAATTATAGATCGAAAAGTAAATTTCAGTTCTTTCAGATCAAATGGATTCTAAAACTATCAGAAGAACTTTTCTGAATTTCTTTAAAGAAAAATCACATAAAATAGTTCCTTCAGCTCCTATAGTGATTCAAAACGATCCTTCATTAATGTTTACTAACGCAGGAATGAATCAGTTTAAGGACCTTTTTTTAGGTAATAAGACCACGGACAATAAAAGGATTGCCGATACGCAAAAATGCTTAAGGGTGTCAGGAAAACACAACGATCTTGAAGAAGTAGGGATAGATACTTACCACCACACCATGTTTGAAATGTTGGGGAACTGGTCATTTGGAGATTATTTCAAGGCAGAAGCAATTGACTGGGCTTGGGAATTATTGACTAAACACTTTCAATTACCCAAAGATAGGTTTTATGCAACCATCTTCGAAGGTGATATTTCCGAAGGTCTGGATAGAGACCGGGAAGCAGCCGATTGTTGGAAAAAATTTTTAAATGAAGACAAGATTCTTAATGGGTCCAAAAAAGATAACTTTTGGGAAATGGGAGATATCGGACCCTGCGGACCCTGCTCAGAGCTTCATATCGACTTAAGATCGCAAGAAGAAGTAGATAGACTTCCAGGGTGGAAATTAGTGAATCAAGATCACCCTCAAGTGGTAGAAGTTTGGAACCTGGTTTTTATTCAATATCATAGGCTGGCTAATGGTACCTTGGAAAACCTCCCGGAAAAACACGTAGATACGGGTATGGGATTTGAAAGGCTAGCGATGGCCATTCAAAAAAAGCAGTCTAATTATGATACCGATGTGTTCCAACCATTGATTCAGTGGGTGGCGAAAAGAGCCGATAAAACCTATGGTCATGATGAAACAATAGATATAGCTATACGAGTCATCGCCGATCACGTGAGGGCAATTGCATTTACCATCGCCGACGGACAGCTGCCCGGCAACAACAAAGCAGGTTATGTGATTCGAAGAATATTAAGGAGAGCAGTACGATATGGGTATACATTTCTAGCATTCAATGAGCCATTTTTGTATCAAATGATCCCTATTCTAACCGCCCAATTTGAGGAGGTATTTCCGGAGATCAGGCAGCAGCAAGATTTTATCACTAAAGTGATAAAAGAAGAAGAGCTCTCTTTCTTAAAAACCTTGGACAATGGGTTGAGAAAATTGGATGAAGTTATGAATAAAGGTCCGAAAGCAATATCTGGAGTCACTGCTTTTGATCTGTACGATACCTACGGTTTTCCACTGGACCTAACCGCTTTGATAGCCAAAGAAAACGGAATGGAGGTAGATGAGGATGAATTTCATAAAGAAATGCAAGTTCAGAAGAATAGATCTAAACGCGCGGGAAAGCTAAGTGCCGGAGACTGGGTATCGGTCAATGCAAATGACAAGGTAAAGTTCTTGGGCTATACCCAAACCATAGTTGACACCAGACTGTCAAAATACAGAGAGGTTAAAATAAATAACAAGAAGCTTTACCAGCTAATTTTAGAAGAAACACCATTTTATGCAGAAAGTGGAGGTCAAGTTGGAGATACGGGCTACTTACAATTTGGCGAAGAGAAAATAGAAGTCATGGATACCAAAAAGGAAAATGACTTGATCGTTCAGTTTACCAGGAAGCTGCCCATTAATCTTAAGGAACAGGTTAAAGCTGTGGTAAACGAAGAAAAAAGAAAACGTATTGAAAATAATCACTCATCAACCCATTTACTACACGCTGCGTTACGTCAGGTGCTTGGAAATCATGTACAGCAGCGAGGATCTCTTGTGAATGATAAACTCCTAAGATTTGATTTTTCTCATTTTGCTAAGTTGACAAAGGAGGAAATTCAGAGGGTCGAGCGATTGGTAAATCAAAAAATTCGAGAGAATATAGCGCTGAATGAAAAACGAAATGTGCCGATAAACCAAGCGATGGAAATGGGGGCCATGGCGCTTTTTGGAGAGAAATATGGTGATTTTGTAAGGGTGATCACCTTTGATTCCGATTATTCGGTGGAGCTTTGCGGAGGTACTCATGTGTCGAGAACCGGGAACATTGGCTTGTTTAAAATCATTAGTGAAGGATCTAGCGCAGCAGGTGTGCGAAGAATTGAGGCAGTAACTTCTGAAAAAGCACTTGAGTTTTATGAGGATCATCTCTCCACAATTTTTGATTTGGAAGCAATACTCAAGAATCCTCAAGTGAAACAGACAGTCAAAAAGCTTATTGATGAAAATAAGGTCATTCAAAAAAAGATAGATGATCTAAACCGAAGGATGATTGCCCAGACCAAAGAGCTATTGAAAAACAACATTGAAAATAAAAATGGAATGAATCTTATCGTTTTCAAAGGAGAATTTCCTACATCAGATAGTGTTAAACAGCTATCTTTCGATTTGAAAAGAGAGGTCGAAAATTTAGTTTTACTCATCGGTGCAAACATTAATAATAAACCAATGATTACAGTCATGTTGGGAGATAATGCAATCAAATCCGGGTTGAATGCAAGCGAAATCGTTAGAAAAATGGCCACAGAAATTAAAGGAGGGGGCGGAGGACAGCCTTTTTATGCCACAGCGGGAGGGAAAGAACTATCTGGGCTGGAAAGAGCGTTAACTGTAGGGAAAAAGATGATTTAAGAATGAAAAGTATGACTTACACTAAGATTTTTTACTTTATAGTTATTGCAGCGTGTGTTTCTTCTTGTAAGGAGAAAGGGAATCAAGAAGGGATAAAGCTCTTAGGGAATGTAGAAAACTTGCCCGCTACAGGATTTGTCCATTTAGAGAAAATCACAGGTGAAGGTGTTGTAAAGATAGATACACTAAAAGCCAGTGAAAGCGGTAATTTCTCCTCTTATGTAAGTATAGATGAGGTGGCCTTTTATCGTTTAAATTTCAGTGACAGACAATATGTATCTTTAATCCTAACTGGTGATGAAACTGAGGTAACGGTAAATGTCCATGGAAATGATCCACGAGGCTTTAGTGAAGTATCCGGTTCGTATGATACAGAATATAAAAACCAGATGGATGCACTTATGAAAAAATACCAGGAGCGAATAAGTCAATACCAGCAACAGCAAATCGCCGCTCGCAATGTTCAAGATTATCAAGCCTTTAAGGAAGTTAGCAATACGATGGTCCAACTCGGCGTGCAAACAGAGAAAGAACTTAAACAGCTTATCTGGAAAGCAACTCCATCGCTAGCAGCCGTTTATGGCACTCAAATGATCGATCTAGATAAGAATTATTCGTTTTTGGACAGTGTGGCGAATGAAATGCTCACCGAAATACCAACCAATTATCATGTTCAGAATTTAGTAAACTCCTTAGAAATCAAACGGTCTCTGACCATAGGATCGGAGGCTCCTGATATTGCACTACCTAATACTGAAGGTGAGATTGTCCGACTCAGTTCGCTAAGAGGCAACTATGTATTAATCGATTTTTGGGCCGCTTGGTGCAGACCGTGCCGTGCTGAAAACCCGAATGTGGTAAGAGTTTATAATAAGTACGCGGATGAAAATTTTGAAATCTTTGGTGTGTCGCTCGATAAAACTAAAAATGCCTGGATTACGGCTATTTCTCAGGATGGTTTACCGTGGTTACATGTTTCTGATTTAAAATTTTGGGGAAGCGAGGCAGCTCAAACATACCAGGTACGAGCAATCCCTGCTACCTACCTTATTGATCCTAGCGGCAAGATCATTGCCAAGAATCTAAGAGGAGCAAGCCTGGAAGCCAAGCTCAAAGAGATTTTTGGATAACGCAAATTAGTAAATGAAGAAAAAGAATCCTTCGAAAACCCGCCTTTTGGTCTTACTCTTCGTTACCCAAAATTTCAAAAGCCCCATTTACGACCATTAAACTACGTTTTTGAAATTTCGAAAGCCTCGATTTGAAGCAAAAATCCAGTTTTGCAAGGGATTCAAAAATTATATCCCACAATTAATATTCAACTGAAATATTATCAAGTTCTTAAGAATATTATGTGGAAGTTAATTTCATCACCTACTTTATTCATTTCTCAAAGAATCAACAGGATTGTTTCTGATCACTTTACCAACGTGAAAACTGATAGTGATTAAGCAAATGACCATTAGCGCAATAGAAGCGAATATCAACACACTAATCCCAATATCCGTAGAATAAGCGAATCCTGCTTTCCATTTTTGAAGACCCATAAAAGCAACGGGCGTTCCAATAAGTGTGGCAATCAAAATAAGGGTTAGAAAATCCTTGTTTACTAGAAAAAGAAGTTGCCTCAAGTTTGCACCAAGCACCTTCCTCACACCTATTTCTTTAGTCTTTTTAAGTAAAGTGATCATCACCAGACCGTAGAGGCCAAGTGTTGCTACCAGAATAGAGAAGAAAGCGAAAACCTTGGAAACATCTGCCAACCGAAACTCGGCCAGATAACTTTCCTGGTACTTATCCTTGAGGAAGTAGTAATCAAAATAGTTGCCAGGGAAATGCTTCAAAAAGATTTCGCGTATCTCGGGCAAGAGCCTTTGAGGGTCACCAGAAATTTTTAAAGCGAAACTTTGCTGATTTTCATAATAAGGAAGGATGAAAATAGGCTCTATTGGTTCATGAAGCGATCGTTGGTGAAAATCGTTAACTACACCGATGATGATCCAATCTTTTCCAAAGAAATTGACCTGTGTATTGATTGCTTCCGTTGGGTGATGGTATCCGAGTAGTTGAACAGCAGATTCATTCACCATGATGTTTCTTACTAAATTTCCATCTGCGTTATGGTCAGTGATCTCAAGATCTCTTCCCGCTAATATTTTCAATCCAAATACTTCTGTGTATTCATGATCGGCATTAATGAAGTTGGTTGTTAGATTATCCAGTGCAGGGTTATCCAAGGACCGGACATGAAATATTCTCCCCATTTTACGACCCGCCACTCTGCTTGTTGTAGCCACTTTGTCCACACCACTTAACGATAGAAGTTCATTTTTATAGCTATCGATCGTAGGAATTAAGGTGCTATCAAACTGGAAGGATGCAGGACCATAAATCACCAGGTTCTTATCGATATCAATTCCGAGATCCTTATTCACCATATAGTCTATTTGTTTATTGACTACCAACACCCCTGTAATGAATATAACTGCGATGCTAAACTGAAATACCACTAAGCCTTTTCTGAGCCAAACGATCTCACCCTTCATTTTGAAGCTTCCTTTCAGCACCTCCTGTGTAGTGAATCGACTAGTTACTAATGAAGGATGTATCGCTATTAAAATTATCATCAAAATCAATGAGCCTGCTAAAAAAAGCCAGGTGGGGATATTTGCTATACTGGTGCTTAAAAGGATATCCAGACCTAATTGGAGTTCTGTCAATGCATTAAAATAAGGTTGCAAAATCAAAACCAAAACCACTGAGATACCCAATGCAATACCATTAATTAAACCCGTCTCTACAACA
>JBCCLN010000046.1:0-21178 GCA_039026865.1 Bacteroidota bacterium
AGAATCATTTAAAAATTCAGGTGGCAACCCCCTTTCATCCACTGTAAATTCTCCGTCATTATTTACCTCTTCATTAAATCCTTCCAGTTTGTTGATTTGATTGAGTAAACTTTGTGGGTTATTACCCAAAGAAATAGAGGTTGGTATGTTTCCTGTCTGATGAAAAAGAAGAGAAACATCATTTCCGGTCTCTAACGCTAAAGGGTCAGGCATTTCTTCCGTTGGAAAGTCTTGCGGATAAGTCAATGGTGCATACTCTGTTCCTAAATACCTTCCGATCCAGCCAGATGAAAAATAATCATCTGCGCCCCCACCCATTAACCAAATATCCCTACCTCGAAAATGAGAACCGTTATTATTTTCGTATGAGACTCCCTGAAACACTGCGACCTTACCTGTGTCGTAGAGGTTTTTAAAATCGTTCATATCAGGATGTAGTCCCACTTGTTCCTCGGTTGCTACAGTACTATCTAGTGGTATCAGCGTTCGGTTGCCTACTTTATAAGGTATGGCAATATTTGCTCTCCTGTTATAGTATTCATCATAGTTAGAGAGAGGAATGATGGTGTTTAAGCCATCATTTCCACCGTGCATTTGAAGAACTACAAGTACACGATCACTTGTGCTTTGCTGCGCAAGCCTTTGTAGCTCATTGCCGACAGCCATCAATTTCAAGGGAACACCCTGAAAAGCAATAGGTGCGCCCGCAGCAAATCCCAAATTCTTTATAAAATCTCTTCTTTTCATTGCTAAGGTTACATTAATTGATATTCGGGAGATTGTAACATTGCATTGAGTAGGTTTCTAATCTGGCTTGCTCGATCCAGTCGTGCCAAATTATTTTCCCATCGGAAGGTCCATGCAGACTCAGCATCTAAATCACCAGGATCCAACAAAAAAGTCTTAAAGTACCTTAAACGCTCAGACGTTATTTCCGCACCATCATCTGCGGAATCAAAAGTGAGATTTTCCGAAACAGGCAGGAGATACTTTGCCAATTCAATGATAAAGTTGTCAGCAATCTTGATGGTATCGATATCAAAGTTTTGAACAACAAATTGGAAAACATCCACCTGACCCAACTTTATATTATCTCCATTAGAAAGACGATCCCTGATAAAATTATACCTATAGGTGAGGAAGGTAGTGGTAATCCAACTACGGTTAAAAATGGGGTATTGATGATACGCAGCATACCCAGCCACTTCAAAAGGCTCATAGTAATCCATTCCCTGGTTGCTAATTTCTTCCAGCATGTTACCCATGAAGTTGTAGTAGGTATTTGATTCTGTCTGGTGATCAGGAAGTTGTATATCAAAATTTCTCATAAATCCAAGAACCAAATCGATCGGTGATTTGATGATAGATCCAAATTTATTATCTGTTGCTCCTACTTCTGCTCCATAGAAATGTGTACTAGTGAGGAGCGCTTCCACGACAGGTTGTATTTTGTATTCATTTGCGCTGAACACCGCTGCCATATCCTTTATTATATTATCCTGCAAACTCTGATCTACTTCATGGTAAACAAAAAAGCGATAAATCTCTCGACAGATAGCAATGGGAGTAGCATCCTGTTCGTAAATCAGATCCACGAACTGGCTAATTTCATCCAGGACACTTTCCTCAGTAGGTCTACCACCTGATTGAAGTTCTTCGTTGGGAATTACCGTACCATTACCCAATCTCGCGCTGAAGGTTTTAATACCTTCTTCATGCTGCCTTGCGATATTTCCTCCTTTAATAACGCCTCTTGGCAGACCTGTCTCCGGATCGATGTTATTGAAATTTTTGTCTCTATTAAACCCTGATAGTACCTTGGCTCCTTCCTGAACATCCTGCTCGGTAAATAAAAAATAATCCCCGTCAAACTCAGGTGCGGGGACATTTCCTTCCAGCCCTCTTCCTATAGAATAAAGCTCCAATAACTCCCTGGCGAAATTTTCATTCACTCTCCCTTTGACGTTCAACTGACCGTCCAGAAAGACCAGCATCGCATTATCAACGCATATTTTTTTTGTGAGCTGCTTAAAGTTTCGCGGATAGATCTTTTCCGTAGACTCCGGATCTTCAGGATCCTCCGAAGGCACTATGATATCCTCTTGATCAAAGGCAAATAATCGAAAGAGGGCTTGTTGATAATAATCCGACCGAGAATTCCCTACCACTGAGCTTATAGTAGTAAAATGGGTATGAAGGAAGAAGACTAATCTTTCTCTGAAAATGTAGGAGAGCTTGGATGATTCTTCTATTCCATTACCAACCATTTGACCTAAATGCCAGGAAAGAAAAAACTTTCGAAGTTGAAATTTTTGATTTTGTGAATTTCCGGTTGTTATCCATTCTTGACCGGTGGTAGGATCGATGGGGTATCCGGCATTGGGTAACTCATTACCGAAAAGTTGCCTAACAGCTTCCATAGGAGTGAAAGTCGCAAAGGCATCTATGTCTGTTTTGGATCCTCCTAAACAGGCACGTCTAAGTAAATGTGCCGCTCTTTTGACACCTAGCTTGTCGGTTAATTGAATAAGAGGCATGTGCTTAAATTCTACAAATTAACAAGAAAACAATAGCATTTATTGTAATACAAAATGATGTAGAATCATAGAAATAGTTAGTTTTCACGGATAATCCAATAGCATCAGATTTCTTTCTCAAAGTAAAGTGCTACATTGAAAGTTTCAACAATTTTTGCCAAATTCTTTTTAAGATTCAAATACGCTTCAGGTTGATAAATGGCTCTTTTAAAATGATAATGAGAGATGTTTTGTAAGTGATTGAAAGCTTCATTGTAGATCCATTTAGAATGGATAGAGACAAGTTCATTCTCAATTAGGACATCTTCAGGTAAGTCAGTAGGCAGGTACCCTTTTGGAATCGGGATACTTATTCTATACTTATTTTTATATGGGTAGATAAAATCTACCGGATACGTACGTTTTTCAAGTGTGAGTGGATTTTTGGTGTATGCTAGATTCAAAAACGGCCGAATAATTAAAAAATCTCCAAGTTTATCAATTTCCTTACTTCCATTTACAGACAGCAGGTAAGGCGCAGAGGGGATATCATAATTTTTAGTGGAAATACTATCGATTACATCAAGATTGCTGGAAAAATATTCTTCTAGCGTTTTCTGGTTATCTCTGAAATTATTTCGACAATCAAATCCTTGAAAAAAATCAGATTTTGATCTTATGGTAAATTTTGCTTCTAACTTTTCAGGAGCGATTTCTATTGCAATGCTGATATCATCAGTGGAAGGCATACTATATTCAATGCTCATCCAGCGATCCTCTTCTTCTTTATTGACCAACAATCCAATATCATTGATGCTATTCTTTGGGATCATATTGTAGTCTAGCAGGATTGTAGTGCCGTCTGTAAGAAAAGGACGATTTGTTTGAACATAGACGATAATGTTATTGATGGCCTCTTCAAAAGGGTAAATGTGTTTGATTTTCCCATGGTCTCTGGTGCTTATAAGCATAGGCTCAGCATGAATACCTGCTTCATTGAGTAGAGCGATCAAAAAGAGATTAATATCAGCGGTATTTCCACTTCTTGACTGCAAGAAATCTTTAGGTGACTGGCTACTCCATTTTGAACGATATCCATTCCAATTGAAGCTTTTTTTTACATACCCAATAAGTCTTTTTGCTTTATCGGTTGGTGTTAATCCTGTTGTGTCAACCTCCTCTTTGAGAATATTCTTGGCCAATCGTTTACAACCTTTAAGATATCTCCCAAAATCATAGTGATCTAATAGCTCCTCGCGCAAGCTCTTCCATGTAGTGATAAATTCTTCTTGCCTTCCATCAGTATAATAGATTTTTGACAACTGAAAATCTATTTTTTTTATGTAGTCGCTTTTGGAAGTAATGAATGACTCATCTTCAAATGCTTCTATGTTTCGGAGCGCAACGGTGTAAATGTTATGCTTATAATCAAAACCAAAGTCATTATATCTTCTATTTCCCTGTTCCACCGACCTCACATCCAATGAGTCAACACCTTGAAGTAAATTGACATATTCATAAAAGGGCACCATGTATACTTTATATTGACTGTAAAGTGTAGGGATATCGCTCTGAAACTCCCAGTCTGGTAGCCCATTTATATTTGGGATGATTAAATCATAGGAGTATTCTAACATACTCCCCTCTTGGACATTTGGAAACACAAATTTTCTTTTGGGCCCAGTACTGGTTGATTTTTTCTTCATATACCTGGTTAGGATCAATGGCCTGAGTTAGAACGGCTCCGTCAATTTCATTGTAGGTAGATGCCAACAAAGACTTTACTTTCTGCTTTTTGGATGACTCCCCTATGTAAAAAGGGATGCTAATCTCTGCATGATCTCGCCCAGATGCTTTTAAAATCTTTATTCTTTTATGTCGGGAAAACTTTATGTCGTATCCGTTTTTCGTTCGGATAAATTTTGACTCTCCAAGATCGAAAAGGACAATCGCATCTGCTGTGGGATCGAACGAACAAGTTTTCAATTCAATTTCTTTAGGCGAGATATTCCCATATTCATTAGCAATGAATGACTGGGCGAAATTGCTACCATTAAAACTAAACAACAGGCAGGCTATAATATTTAGTCTGGTCAAATTATGATTGAGTTAATGTAAACGAAAGTTGATTTGATTCTTTTTTTATGGTATGGATAAAATCGTAAAATTCATGGTATTTACTAACTGGATATTCACCTGAATAGATAGTGACTTTTTGCTTTACGATCACTTGTGTTCCATTTGTTTGAATATTGCTGGTATAAATACCATAAGGAGACATAATGTCTATTGGCTCTGGTAATTTAAAAACAGAATTTTTTAGTGCAGATAACTCATAGATGATGATATTTTCTTTACTTAGAGGAGTTCTCAACCTCACGGAAAGCCTTCGTTTGATAGGGGATTCAAATTCGGGAATTTGAATGGAGGGTGGTTTAATGAAGAGCAAATCACCGATTTTTTTGATTTGTTTTGAGACATGACCTTTCGCTGAGATTTCTAAAGAAGCCTGCTCACGGTCACGGTCTTCAAACTTCCAATCTTCACAAGCGAAATAATCGATGTTTAATTGCGAAAGCAATCTTTTTTTAATCCTGTCCAGTTCATTTTCCTGCTCTAAACGCTGAAGGTATTCAAAATCTCTCCCTTTCATGATTTGCATTGTTTCAACCTCTCCATCCCCATTACCATCTAGTATAAATCTGTATCTGGCTGTACAAAGGATTTCCTCTGATTTAGTATTGGGCATGGAGATAAGACGGCTTGTACCTTTCTCTAGCCATAATGCCTTTCTGTTTTGGTTGGCTGTTTCCACATATCGTGTAGGTGAGGTGGTATAAGTATTATCCAGCCAAATAGTATCTCCATTTAGTGGAACCCCTAATATAATATGATTAAACTGAGGTCCCGGGGTTTCTTCGTTAATCGCCTCTGCATCGTTCCCGGTATTTATCAAGACATAGTTAGAAGGGATTTTAGAATAATTTAATAAGCCCTTCATGTAGGTTGTCAATGCCTTGCAATCGCCATACTTGTTTTCACATACATAAGAGGCAGGATAAGACTTCAGCCCTCCTATATCTATGCTTATATTGATGTAGGTGGTATTATCCTGCAAGTAATGATAAAGTATATTTATCTTATCAGCGACGTTGTCTACTCTACATAAGAGGCTGTCTACTTTGATTTTTTCAGCTTCTGTAAGCTCAAGTTTATTGTCATTGAGAGACAAAAACCAATCACCATAGTGATCCCAGTTTTGTAGAGTGCCCTCAACACCATATTGAAAATTACCAGGGGAGACTACCACGCTTGGAACTCGCTCCCAGATCGTTGGGCCGCAGATTTCATCATCTGGGATGTTAATCTCTCCAAGCTCCCATTCCAGCAATGTCGTTTCTTCGTTTTCTCTTTTTGTGAAACTAAATTCATCAGAAGACCATTGAGTACATATAAAATCATTGGGTAATTCGATGCTCAGCAAACTTTTTTTTGCAGTGAGACCGTTCCAAAGTATCGGTGCCCAGTTGGCCAGATAAATGAATTCATCTACTGTGGTCTGATAAGAATAATGGATTTTATAGGGATATTCATTCCAAAATAAATTTACTTCAGAGACTAGATCATCTTGATGAAACGTTCCTCCCGAAAAAGAAGAGCTGATAACGACGTCTTTTTTCTTGAATTTATAAACTACCGTGCCGCTTTTATCTATGATCTCAGCAGAGGTAATTTTAAAATTTTGATTTTGTCCATGCGGTATGGAAATCTCTCCTAACGATCGTTGATTCGGATTATTTACCTGTATAAGGAATTCTTCAGTTATGGATAGCTCTCCATCTTGAAGAGATATTGTCGTAAGGTGTTTTAGAATTTGTGCACTGCCATTCAAGGATATGAAATATGCTAGTGCATTAATACATAACTTTACTAAAGTTGATTTTAGTACGTTCATTTGACGGTAATAAGGATTTTTTTTAAGTTAACATTCCACCATCTACTTGTATTGCTTGTCCGGTGATGTAGGTAGACATATCGGAACCAAGGAATACACAAGCATTTGCTACATCCTCCGGACTCCCACCTCTTCTAAGAGGTATAGCATCTCTCCAGCTTTGTACTGTTTTTTCGTCCAGTGCGTCTGTCATCTCAGTTTCAATGAATCCAGGGGCGATGGCATTGCATCGAATGCCTCTTGACCCTAACTCTAAGGCCACTGATTTAGTGAACCCAATGATTCCTGCCTTTGAAGCTGCATAGTTTGCTTGTCCGGCGTTTCCTTTGATGCCTACTACAGAAGACATATTTATGATAGAACCACTTCGTTGTTTCATCATGGGTCTATAGGCAGCTTTCACTGTATTGAAACAGGATTTAAGATTGATGTTTTGAATGGCGTCCCAATCAGTCTCCTTCATTCGCATTAATAAATTATCTTTTGTTATTCCTGCGTTATTTACTAAGACATCCAATGATCCAAATTCTTCCACTACTCCAGTAATCAAATCCTGAGCAGCCTGAAAATCAGATGCATCTGATTGATAGCCTTTGACTTTTTTCCCTTTTAGGGAAAGCTCCTTTTCTAAAGCTTCTCCTCCTTTTATGCTAGAAAGATAAGTGAAAGCAACGTTGGCTCCTTGTTCAGCAAATTGCTCAGCGATGGCTTTTCCTATTCCTTTGGATGCTCCGGTTATTAATGCAGTTTTTCCTTCAAGTAGTTTCATGTATATAATTTGTTTTTAGGCCATACCTATCCGCTAATGCGGGAATATCCTGATGGTATTTTAGGAAAACGTCAATGTTTTCCATCGACTTTCATTCTCATTTGATACAGCACTTGGATCATAGATGTTTTAACACATACAATATCGTAATGATTTTTATTCTTTGATCGCCTTAAAGGCAGGTGGAGAGAGAAATAAACATCTTAAAAGTGTGAACTATTTTATTAAAAATTTAAAAATACTGGCAATTATGATTTTCATTCTATGATCATTATAATTTTACGACTAATGATTCATTTTCTACGAGAAAAATCGTTATTGTTTTATAGCAATGGTTTATTTCTTTATTCTGCTTTAAAAGGATAAAAATTTTGATCGTGTCTTTTCTGTTCTTAGCATACCATCTACAAATACAAGAATCCTTTGAAAAACCCGCCTTTTGGCCCAACTCTTCGTTACTCAAAATTTCAAAAGCCTCATTTACGACCAGTAAATTACGTTTTTGAAATTCCGAAAGCCTCGATTTGAACCAAAAATCCAGTTTTGAAAGGATTCTACAATTAGAAAAAGTTAAAATGTTGTATTCTGGCATAAGATCAGATGATGAAAATCGATTAATTCATGATTTACTTGAAACAAAAATAGTATGCCCCCCTTATCAGAAATTTTCTCAGATTTTAATCAATTGTAGGTGAACGATCGAGCCTAACATTTAAACAGAGCATATATTTTTGCATTAAAAATAATTGGAATGGCATCTAAATATGATCTTATTGTAATCGGTAGTGGCCCTGGTGGATATGTAGCGGCAATCAGAGCTTCTCAGCTAGGGATGAAGGTAGGAGTAGCGGAAAAAGCAGAGCTTGGGGGCGTATGTTTGAATTGGGGATGTATCCCTACCAAGGCATTGCTGAAAAGTGCACAGGTATTCGATTACATAAATCATTCTCAAGATTACGGGATCAAAGTAAAAGAAGCAGAGCCGGATTTTACCGGTATGATAAAACGTTCCCGGGAAGTAGCAAATGGAATGAGCAAAGGCATACAGTTTCTCTTTAAAAAGAACAAGATCGATCATATTCCCGGACATGGTACTTTGAAGAAAGACAAGAAAGTAGAAGTAAAAGATGAAAATGGTAAAGTAACAATTTATGATGCGAACCACATAATTTTAGCTACTGGCGGCAGGGCTCGAGAATTACCAAGTCTGCCTATTGATGGAGAAAAAGTGATTGAGTACCGCAAAGCGATGGTCTTAGAAAAGCAGCCCAAGAAAATGGTAGTGGTAGGGTCAGGTGCAATAGGTGTAGAGTTTGCCTATTTCTATAATTCAATTGGCACGGAAGTAACGATAGTTGAGTTCCTGGATCGTATTGTGCCGGTGGAAGATGAGGAAGTAAGTAAGCAGTTAGAGAGAACCTACAGGAAAGCAGGGATGAAAATCATGACTAGCTCAGAGGTAACAAAAGTGGATACAACAGGTGATGGATGTAAGGTAACAGTGAAGACAAAAAAAGGGGAAGAGCAACTTGAATGTGATGTGGTCCTCTCAGCAGTTGGGGTTTCAACCAATTTGGAAAACCTTGGTCTCGAGCAAGTAGGAGTGAAATCAGAAAAAGGAAAGATAACTGTAGATGATTATTACAGAACAAATGTAGATGGGGTGTATGCTATTGGAGATATCGTACATGGTCCTGCATTAGCTCATGTAGCATCGGCAGAAGGGATCATTTGTGTGGAGAAAATCAACGGAATGAATGTTGAACCTTTGAATTACAATAACCTGCCTGGATGCACGTATTGTTCACCGGAGATTGCCTCTGTAGGATACACCGAGAAAGAGGCAAAAGAAGCAGGATACGAAATTAAGGTCGGTAAGTTCCCATTTTCAGCTTCTGGTAAAGCAAAAGCAGCCGGTGCGTCTGAAGGGTTTGTGAAATTGATCTTTGATGCAAAATACGGAGAGTGGTTAGGCGCACATATGATTGGAGCCAATGTAACTGAAATGATCGCCGAGGCTGTAGCGGCAAGGAAGCTAGAAACTACAGGGCATGAGATCATCAAATCGGTTCACCCACACCCCACCATGAGTGAAGCAGTGATGGAAGCGGCAGCTGCGGCGTATGATGAGGTAATACATCTGTAAATAGTGAGATATTGCAACCTTTCTTAAAATTCCAAATGGAGCGGGTCGTTACCTTCCCGCTCCCTCACAGACCCTTACGAGCACCTTTCCTGCATACGGTTCCCCTCAAATCGGTTTCGCTTTTTAATCGCGGTGATAAATCTTTGGTTTTTCAAAAGATAGTCATTCTATGATGAGTTGGACCTATTTCTCCCAGTCCCAGATTGATTTACCTCCTCGACGGTTCAATCACTTGCGTAGTTGACGCTTTCACCTGTTCATAGAATGCTTCTACGTTCTTAACCGTTAAATGTTATTACATAGTTATTACAGTGTCCACCTAACCGTACATTGATACCGGCTAGTAGTCCTTTCAATCCGATCTGGTAGAGATCGTATTCAAATTTCAAATAACTAATCTGTAATAAATTTATTGGCCAGATGAATAATCCTAAACTAAAATACAACTATTTGTAAATTACAAACTTACAAAATCACTTTCAGTTAGCTATTTTATGTTATGCAGCCGCCTTAACGGTGCAATGTCTTGAAATCCGGGTTAAATGAATGGTAAAGAAAAACCAGATTGATAGCCTCGTTATTTGCCACGAATAAAATACATACATACTCAAAGGAGTATGCTAATGCCGCTGGTTGTCACTGGTTACTAAATTTTTTTGCCTGTGTTTTTTGTAGATAATGAATCCCAGATAGTTCTTTTAATCGCGCAGCTGCCTGTTCGGGTGTAATATCTCTTTGAGGATTAGCAAACAATTCATAGCCCACCATAAATTTTTTTACGGTAGCTGATCTTAAAAGTGGCGGATAAAAGCTCATATGCCAGTGCCACTCAGGGTGGTCTTGCCCATCGGTTGGAGACTGATGAATCCCTGATGAATAAGGAAAGGAGGTCTGGAAGAGATTATCATATCTTATGGTCAGCCATTGAATGGCCTCTGAGAGGGAAGCAACCTCATCGTCTGTTAAATCAAGAATAGTTGGTTTCGGCGCTTTGGGGAGAATCATTGCCTCAAAGGGCCAAACTGCCCAAAAGGGAATCAGCACGATCATATGGTCATTCTCATGTAAAACCCGCTTGTTAGGTGATAATTCTACTTCCTGTTTTAAATAATCTGAAAGAAGAGAACGCCCATGTTCATCGTAATAACGTTTTTGCTGCTCGGACTTTTTGACCACCTCAACAGGTATGGATTCTTGAGCCCATATTTGGCCGTGTGGGTGTGGGTTTGAGCACCCCATGATCTCCCCTTTATTTTCGAATATTTGCACATGATTAATAAAAGGTTTTTCTGACAGTTCTAGATATTGTTCCTGCCACAACTTAACGACTAGTTCAATTTCCTCTGTAGTCATTTGTGGCAGTGTTAAATCATGCCTAGGCGAAAAGCAAATAACCTTGCAAATCCCTTTTTCTGACTTAGCCTTTAGAAAACCGTCATTTATGTCAAACTCTTCAATTTCTTGCTGAATAGCTGCAAAATCATTTTCGAAAACATAGGTAGATCGATAGGGTGGATTGACTGTCCCATTCGCACGCTTATTTCCAGGACATAGATAACAATTTGGGTCATAAGGAGGTCTTACTTCCTCGTAGGGCTTTTCCATCTTTCCTTGCCACGGTCTTTTGGTCCGATGTGGCGACACTTGTACCCATTCACCTGTTAAGATATTATATCTTCTATGAGAGTAGTTATCTAATACGTTTTCCATTACCAATACAGAGCATAAAAGACGGCGCATATGATCGTAACTGCAAATGCCAAGAGGTTAAATGTGGGACTGGTAGAAAACAGCTTTGGAGACAGGGAAATACTCTTAGGATCATCTTTCCCCCCTTCTCGCAGGTGGCTTGTAATGATGATGATGATCATCGTGAGGATCGCAGTTATTCCCATCTGATGCAGCCATGGTAAGGGTGTAAATAACTTCAGTATAAGCGCTATCGGAATTGAAGCGATAGCACCTGCGATGGCGCCTGAATTCGAAGTTTTTTTATAGAATAGGCCTAGAAGAAAGACCGCGAGTATGCCTGGACTCACAATTCCGGAGTATTCTTGAATATATTGGATAGCTTGATCTATCCCTCCCAATACCGGGGCAACAATGCACGCTATAAATAGCGCAACCGCAGCGGAAATCCTTCCTACCCTAACAATTGATTTATCATCTGCAGTAGGTTTGATATACGTTTTGTAAAGGTCCAAGGTAAATATCGTAGATGTGGAATTGAGCATAGATGCAAGTGAAGAAACAATTGCTGCTGTTAGCGCTGCAACTGCAATTCCTTTCATACCCGTAGGCAGAAGTTGGAGCAACCATGGATAGGCTTCATCTGATTTAGTTGGGACTCTTAATATGGCTTGTTCTCCAAGTTGACTCATCAATTCGGCATCATTGACGATTGCGTAAGCAGCAATACCAGGTATGACCACGATAAAGGGGATCAGCAACTTCAAGAATGCAGCCATGGCAATACCATTTTGTGCTTCGCCCAATGATTTAGCAGCGAGCGTTCTTTGAATAATATATTGATTGAACCCCCAGTAGTAAAGATTTGCTACCCACATTCCACCAATGAGCACCCATATTCCCGGCAAGTTGATATATTCAGGATTAGACTTATCCAAAATCATTTGAAACTTATCAGGAGCAGATTCCATTAGTTTTGAAAAACCACCGACCCATCCCGTGCCTTCGGACAGAATATCCAAAGCTAAATACGTAGTAAAAAGCCCACCAAGCACTAAAAAGAAAACTTGTATTACATCAGTCCAAGCCACTGCGCTGAGACCACCATAAAGAGAATAGGCAGCGGCAAATAGCGCTAAACCTACAATACCATAACTCATAGGTATTCCTATAATCCCTTCGAGGGCAAGTGAGCCTAAATAAAGAACAGAGGCCAGATTAACGAAGATGAAGAGCGCAATCCAGAAGATAGCCAAGATCGATTTTAGTTCCTTGCTGTATCTTTTCTCAACAAATTCTGGAATGGTGTAAATATTCTTTTTGATGAAAATAGGCAAGAAATATTTTCCAACTAGAAGCAAGGTAATGCCACCCATCCATTCATATGAAGCGATCGCCAGTCCTGAAGCAAATCCAGCTCCGGACATACCGATGAACTGTTCGGCAGAAATGTTTGCCGCAATAAGTGATGAACCTATTGCCCACCAGGGAAGTGTTTTCCCAGCGAGAAAATAATCTTCAGCATTTTTTTCTTGCCCTTTTTTACCCCGAGAAACAAACAGGCCCACCCCTAAAATTAAGGCACAATAGCTGCCGAATATGATAAAGTCAATTGTAGAAAAATTCATGAAATTTAAGTTAAGCTATACGATGGCACCCATTCGATATTTTTATGGGTATGTCATCTATATTAAGGTTAAAGTTCTTTGTATATTTTTGATTTAGGTCTTCAATGATTGAGTCTAAGGAGACATCCTTAGAGAGTGCTAATATACATCCGCCAAAACCTCCCCCTACTTGTCTTGCACCGTATATTTCATCATGACTGATGAGTTCATTTACTAGATAATCTGTCTCATCGCATGTGACTTCATAGTCATTCTTGAGACTCATATGGCCTTGGGTCAATTGATATCCCACACCCACGTGATCTTTGTTCTTCAGTGCCTCATTGATCGTCAAAACCCTACCATTTTCTGAAACAATATGATGGGCTCTTTTCCATAATTTTGGTGTCAAATCCTCTTTGTAGTTATCAATCATTTCCAAAGACAGATCCTGGTATGTCTTCACGTTTGCAAATTTTATTTTAAAAAATTCTAAGGCCTGGTTGCTTTCTTCCCTTCGTTTATTATAATCCGAATCTCCAAGATTATGCTTCACGTTAGAATTAATCAGTAAAAGTCTTGACCCCGAAAGATCAATGGCTGTTTCTTCATATTCATGGTTCAAACAATTTAAGAGCAAAACGTGGTTGACCAATCCAAACAGACAAGCAAACTGATCCATAATTCCGCACTGAACCAACGAAAAAGTGTGCTCAGATTTTTGAGCTATCCTTGCTAGTTCCCATTTTTCTAAATTAAGTTCAAACAGTTCAGACAATCCTAGTGCAACTCCACAACATAAGGCTGCTGAAGACGATACACCGGCGCCAACAGGGATATTACCTCCAAAAGCCAAGTCAAAGCCTTTGATGTGATCTTTTAATTGAAAAATGACTCCATATATCAAATTTAGCCAGTCGTTTTCGGTGCGTTCTATTTCCTTTAGAGACGCTGATACATGTTCATCATAGTCAAGGCTATAAAGATTTATCTGATCTGCGGTGTCATTTTTAGAAAGTCCAACATCCATGTAATAATTGATCGCTGCCGGTAGAACATACCCACTATTATAATCTGTATGCTCACCAATGATGTTAATTCTTCCAGGGGCCTTGACAATTACCTTAGGAGATGCGTTAAAACGTGAGGTGAAATACCCTTCAATCTTATTCGAAATCAATGTACGGTTTTATTATAATTTTAGTAATCCACTAAGATTAATAGTATATATCTAATATGTAAACTTTAATCCCGCGCTTATTTATTGAACTTACAATACACGCTAAAATATTTCTATTTTGGTCTAAAATAAAATTTACCCTAGTTTAAGTCATATAATATTTCTATTTGTTACACTGAACCAATACATTCAAGCAATGGATGATATCATTTTTGTATAAACAATGAGAAACGGGAACTTTTTAATTTTCTATGAAATGGATAGCTTATACACTATGAATAGCCTTACTTCGGATAGCCTTACTTCCAGATTTTGAGTACTTTATTAAAGAAAATTTACAGATTGGTACCGCCTGCTAACTCTGTAAAGCTTCATGGCGAATAATATCCCTCCTGAGTTTTTACTTCAAAATTCCGATTAGATGGAATATTTTGGGAGTAATTATAAAAAAACACCGATTTTACTGCCTGATTAATCCAGACCAATACAATTCCAATCGCTCAAATTCGAGCGATGTACAATTAGTAAAACCAGAATATTTTATTACGTAATTTTACGGTTAATTACTTACACCAAAAACAAACTATTTCCTTATAAATTAATAGAATTAGAAGAATCTAAAATAGTGTAAGTCGTAACGACGCATAAACCTCATTGGTAATCTATTTCAGAGTTTATGATCAATATATAATTCTTTAAGGAAAAAGACATAGCTTTTTAACGAAAATGACATAGTTCTCAACGAAAATGACATAGTTCTCAATAAAAATGACATAGTTCTCAATAAAAATGATTACCTTTTGAAAAAAAAACATTATCTTAAGGGTAAAAAGCCATCTTATTTAAAAATTATCAAATGGGCTTCAAATAGAGTCTATATTTTGAGGCTGTTATGTGGGGACAAATAATAGATCAATCGTAATACGTAATAAACATGAACACAAAACTCAAAATCTTTGAAAAAAAAATGTCTGTGCTCAAGAAATGTACACGTTCATTGCAGATAAGAACAATGAACTTCCAGAGAGTCTTTGCTCAAGCAGTGGCTGTCTTTTTCTTCATGTTAAACATCTCTCCGGCACTATCCCAAAGGGACGGACCCGAAAATGAGGGCACTTACATGTTAAATAATGAAGGCACTAATAGCCGTGGATGGGTTGTTAACCTAGGTAATGAAAATTATGGTCAAAATACTTTTTTAACCTTGAATAGAAGGGATAACTCCATATCATCAAGTTTTAAAGCATGGAATTTAATAAATTATGGAACTTCCCTTCGATGGTTATATGATACCAGTACCTCAGATTTTGGCAGTGAGGTTATGAACCTTCAAAGTAATGGTGATCTATCTATTATTGGAAATCTCACGCTTACTGGGTCTACCAGGGGAATAGTATCAGCTAATGAATTTAATGGCATGACTGGATTATTTGATGATATTAAAGTCGGGATCGGAAAGATCACAGTAGGACTTTTGATCAACGAAATCGCCGATGCAGAACGCTTAGAAGTAGACGGTAATATCAAATCTAGAAGCAATATCATTGCTGCTGGATCCTTTATTGGCGACGGGTCGCAACTGACTGGTGTTCAAGCAAATTCTCTGGTAAACAATATTGCTATTAACACTTCAGGGAGTCTTTCTGTCCAAGGGACAATCACCGGCGATACGTTGGTTGCTGACACCATGAGCGTAGGAAATCGGGGACTTTACAGCGCAGGAGATATTACACTGGATGCTGGAGCCCGCTTCATTGGCGACGGGTCGCAACTCACAGGCATATCTGCTGCTTCGTTATCCGATAACCTTTCTATCAATACCTCAGGCAGCTTCACCGCTACTGGAGGATCTCGAATAATGATCGGATCAACACCTCAACCTTCACCCGATATATTTGATTATACTAATGTACGAAACGGTCTTTATTTTTCTCTTAACAACGTTTCTTATGGCATCTATATGGCGCGGCAAGGAAGCACCAACTCAGCGGAAATGTCCGCCTCCACCGGAGGATACAACTTTAATGGTGATGCACTTCGTTTTCGTGTGTTTGATAATAGCAATCATGGATTTATTTGGGAAAATGATAACAATGAGTTGCTTATGTCGCTAAGTGCAGATACAGGGCAGCTTTACGTTAATGCAGATATTATCACTAATCACGTCAAGGCAGAAATGATGACCAACCAAACAATGGTGACTGATACGTTAAGTGTCGGAAATCAGGGGATATATAGCGCGGGAGATATCAAATTAAATGCGGGAGCTCGCTTTATCGGCGACGGTTCGCAACTCACAGGCATATCTACTGGGTCGTTATCCGATAACCTTTCTATCAATACTTCAGGCAGCTTCACAGCTACCGGAGGGTCTCGAATAATGATCGGATCAACATCTCAACCTTCACCCGATATATTTGATTATACTAATGTACGAAACGGTCTTTATTTTTCTCTTAACAATGTTTCTTATGGCATCTATATGGCGCGGCAAGGAAGCACCAACTCAGCGGAAATGTCCGCCTCTACCGGAGGATACAACTTTAATGGTGATGCACTTCGTTTTCGTGTGTTTGATAATAGCAATCATGGATTTATTTGGGAAAATGACAACAATGAGTTGCTTATGTCACTAAGTGCAGATACAGGGCAGCTTTACGTTAATGCAGATATTATCACCAATCAAAAATTGATAGCCAACACTATTAATGTAGGCAATCAGGGAATTTACAGCGCGGGTGACATTAAATTAAATGAAAGCGCTCGCTTTGTTGGATCCCGAATAATGATCGGATCAGCGCAGCAATCTGGAATTGATGTATTTGACCATACCAAAGTTCAAAATGGTCTGTATTTTATGCCTAATAATGTTTCCTACGGTATATATATGGCACGGCAAGGAAGCACCAACTCGGCGGACATGTCAAGCTCTACTGCAGGATATAATTTTACCGGCGATGCGCTTCGCTTTCGTGTATTTGATAATGGTAACCATGGATTTATTTGGGAAAACGACAACAATGAGTTACTTATGTCGTTGAGGGCGGATACAGGACAGTTGTATGTTAACGCTGGCATCATTACCAACCAGGCTACGGTAGCTGATACACTTAGTGTTGGTGATAGGGGAATTTATAGTGCAGGGGATATCAAGTTAAATGCGGGAGCCCGATTTATTGGTGACGGATCACAACTTACCAATATTCCTTCTAGTAGTCCATGGAATCAATCGGAAAACAAATTATCTTTCTTGGGCACCAATAATCAAATAGTAGTTGGTAACCTTCATCCCAATGTAGAAGCAGGGTTTACTGGTGCTGCCGTGACTGTAGGCGGTGGAATGGTGATTACCAACGACAGCATTGATACGCAACTAGCTGGTCTTTTTCCGCCAGGTCAAGATCCTATGTTAGCCGTAGATGATCTTCCTAATTATAATTTATGGGTAGAAGATGGTATCATGAGTGAGATGTTTTGGGTGGTTCATCCCTGCATATGGGATGGAGACAATTCAGACTGTCCCGACGAATGGGGAGATTATGTCTTTGATGAAGCCTATGAGCTTTCGCCTCTGGAAGAAGTCAAAGACTACATTACTGCCAACAAGCACTTACCAGGCATTCCATCAACTGAGGAAGTGATGCGAGGCTATGAGCTGCACGATATGAACAAAAAATTTATCGTGAAAATAGAGGAGCTTATGTTATACATCATCGCTCAGGAAGAAAAGATTAAACAGCTTACAGAGAAAGAACAAAAAGTGGAGCAGAAGATGGATGCCCTTTCCAAAGAAATAGAATTGCTAAAGAAACTTATAGATCAATGATTACCGTAAAAGTTATAAAGATTGGCTTTTTGCTCGGCCATTATGTAATTAAGCTGGTGTTGTTAATGCAGTTTTTTGTTTGTTGTTGGTTTGGAGCGCATTCTCAAGTTCATTATAGCGACACAGAATTGACCGTAGCACAAGGTACAACACATACTTTATTGGTTGACAATTTGGAATGGGACTGGAAAAAAACATCTGCGACGGTAGTAAACGGAGTTATTCGTGTCGCAGAACCTCAAATAGATGCTTCAGGTAATGGCACAGTGGAGGTAGGTTTATTAGCAAAAAAGTTTTATAATTTAGATTTTGAAGACGCTCCTCGTGTGGTCTATGCAGTAAAAGCAGAGATAAGCGGAACAGAGGTCACTTATAAGTCTGTTGATAACTATAATATTGTTTTGAACTTTGATAAAACAGACGACGGTCCTATTGAGAGCACGAATATGGTGCGAGTCTTTTGGGCAGATAGTGTGAATAATATCAATAATGTACGATCCGCTCAAGCAAATAAACCTTCGAGAATAGCCGGTAGTGAAGGTATAGAAATGACAAACACCTCTAACGGCTTTGGTACTGGAAATTTCTTTGAAAGACCACCTGACGGATCTAATGGTCAGATCGTTGATATTGGAGATGGTAATTTGACAACAGAATCAAGCCCTCTTTTAAAAGACGGTTTAACGCACCGTCCTGCCGGATCAAGCGATGAAGGTAGTGTCATACCATCGGAAGAAACATGGCCGGAAGAGAGTGAAACTAGCACTCTTTTAGCTAGAGGAACAGGTCATAATGGAGGAAGTGTACCTTCCGGACCTTTAACACCTCCAACTATGTTATCAGTAATTTATGTCGGTTCTGGAGTTGTCGCAATAATTACAATAGGTACAGCCATCCTTTTGTCAAGCCATTACATTAAAAGTAATGATGATTCCAATACATTCAGTATTTTTCATAGTAAGAAAAAAAATAAAGGTAAACATGATCATAATTCTGGTGGTTCTGATACACCAACAGATCAAACATCTAATAATGCTAACCCTCAACCTCAATACTTACTCGCATATGTAAAGGTTACCGGAGATGTTACACTCACTAGTGTAAAAATACCAGGCATAGAACATCCCATCGTTTTTCAATCTCTACCAATAACCTATTGAATAATGTTAACTTAAGATTAAAATATACAATGAAAAAGATGACCAAAACTAAAATCGCGATTTTTACCACGCTAGCAGGAATCAATTTGAATTTGATAGCGCAAACTATGGACGGAAGCGCAGAGTCAGCATTATTGCAGGCCACAAGTAAGGAAACACTTATACTTCGCGGAGAAACCACCTCCGATAATACAAAGCAATCCACCGTAGGTATCACTTGGCAGTTTCGTGATATTTCTCAAGAAACAGCTCATTCAGAAAAGAAATGGTCCATCTATCAATCAGAAGACGGTAATGTTTTCAACCTAGGCGGATATTATAATAACAACTCATCAGTAGTACCCACTTCTCGGATCAAGATCAATAATTATACTAGTGGAAGTGCTGATTCGGATGGGAATATTACTTTTTATACTTACGACTTTAAGGGAAACACAGATCCAAGACAGTCTTTGCAGGTAAGCGGAGCATCAGGTCAAGTGATCATCGGAAAGCCTAATACTGAACATAAGGATGATTCCACATCTGTCCTCATAGTGAATGGAAGTATTTCTGCTACCGGATCCATTTCTTCTGTTCACGGTTTCGATTTGGAAAATGTAAACAGCATAGATTATGGTGAAACAATAGTAAGATATGATAGTAATGGTCGAAGATTACTCTCAGCAAAAAACCCAAATTCATACATAAATGGTGGCTGGTATACTTACGAAGATGAAAACAAATTAGAATATTACAGAAAACTTACCCATGGTGGGCATCCTACCTTAATAGGAAGTAATCTTTATGTGCTAAATTCGGATGGAACAATTCAAAAAAGTTCTGCAGACGGAACGACTAAAGTTATTCCCGCATCAAATAATGATAATGATATCTCTAAAGATATTTTGAAAAAAGCGCGCCTGTTTGTTGAAAAAGCTATTTGGTCTGAAGATTACTTTATCTCAGATAAAAGCATGCTAGCAGACAGTGATAGTGATCATGAAAATGGTAGTCCAACGGATCATGCAAACGGAGGAGGACAACCAGACTATGTATTTTATGAAGATTATGACCTCCCTACGTTGGAAAAACTAGAGCAATATGTGAAAACCAACCATCACCTACCTAATGTTCCAAGCGTAAATGATATCAAAGAGAAAGGTTATTTGTCACTTATCAGCCAAACGACCGGTACTCTTAAAAACCTTGAAGAGCAGGTATTGCATAATATTGCACAAGAAAAAAAGATAGCATTACATGAGGAGAGAATCCGGTCACAAGAGCAACGCTTAGAAGCTCAAGAAAAGCTCATTAATTCGTTGATCACAAGAATCGAGAAATTGGAAACTAATCAGAAATAAACGAATATGGGTTCAACTAGTTATTAAGCCTTAAAACTGAAGTACTATCTATAATAGACATTGTTATGATTATCAACTAGAATAACTAAAGTTGAACTCAATGTTATCTGAGGTAATTTTGAATCTTATCGTTCCGTCTTTTTTGTCATCGATTATTCGTTGAACGTTTGGTTTGAAATCAGAAATGATTTTAAACGGTAGTTAACACGAAAATTTAAAAACAGCCAATGCTATTAAAGACCTTTATATCGTGTTGAGGTAATATACAATTATTACATACAAACCAGCTATAATTTGAAGGAATATTCTGTTTCTCCCTTTCTTTGACCAAGACAAAAGCTGAGGGGAGTTTTATGTGCTTAGAGAGTAAATCCAGAAAGAAATAACACCATCTGATTTTTGTTAGTTGTGATTCCAGACTCTGATAGCGATCAACAAATTCGAGTTATTCATTTTGATCAAATTTGCAAGGAAATAAGGAAAGTCGTTTCGAGCAACTGAGCTAACCCCGAATTTCAAGACATTTTAAAAGTAGCATAGAGCAGCTAACCTCTCATGGCAGCCATGCAGTTTATGAATTTAATGGTGATTGGATCCATACACGCATTCTGGATAGAATGTAAAACTCTGATTGAGAAAATAATTAGGACTTTGAAAAATTCATGGAGATGAAGCATCGCGCTTAACCCGAAAAATTCAGGTGTTATTCATTGAGATGAGGTAACACGTGGAATAGGAGGTAATTGATTTCGAATGAGAGGACAACATCGTTCCCCAAATTTGAGGAATCAAAAATCATTCAGTATTAATATGAAACTACGGTAAATCAATTACTTGAATCAACTCGCCACTAGTTGTGGTGAATAATGCAGTCATCCAAAAAAAGGGTTTTTCCCTAAAACAAAATACATTGATAAGTTTGAGTTATGGTGCAGTAGAGGCCGTTTTTAACACGGTTAGGTAAATAACCTTGATGCAGTCAGGCTC
>JBCCLN010000047.1:0-21027 GCA_039026865.1 Bacteroidota bacterium
AGCCACATTCCGGTTGATTTGTGAAACCGTGACTCCTTCTACATTGATTAATTTTACGTTTACATGTTGATGATTATTGACAAAAATTTTTGCCTGCGTATAGTTGGATGCTGGCAAAAATTTTTGTCAATAATCATCAACATGTAAACGTAAAATTAATCAATGTAGAAGGAGTCACGGTTTCACAAATCAACCGGAATGTGGCTCCGGGAGAGCATACGTTTTCTTTTATGCTAGACGGCTTGAGACCCGGCTTCTATTTTATTAAAGCAAAATCAGAAATGTTAAATGATACGAAAAGACTTGTCATTCGCCAGTAGATTGCTTAGCCTAACTGTAATTCTATGCTCCACCAACTTACTTTGCGCTCAAAGAAAACCGAAAAGCATCAACCCACTGGAACGCTTCCTTGATACTCAGTTTTGGCTTGGCTTAAAAATGGGAGTAAGCTACACACAAGCATCTCCGGAAGACCGATTTACAGGTTTCAGCCCCATTAATTATTCTACCGATAGCTTGAAAAAGAGTTATAGCGATTTCACACTCCCGGGAGGCCACATCGGCTTAGAAATGAATTTATATCACAAGGGCTTTTCCGTATCATTTCAGCCAGCTTACAAGAGAAGCAGGTATGCCTACTTCAGTGAGCTTTCCTGGAGAGGTGAAACCTCAGGGAACCGCTTCGAAACGAGATATGATGTGGAACAAAAACTGGACTTAATTGAATTGCCATTAATGGTAAAATACGATTTTATTCGATCAGGCAAAGTTAGACCATTTGTGATGGTAGGAGGATTTCATACGCTAATCGCATCTGCGCAAAAGGAAGTGGATATCACACAAACGGATTATTCTTCAGGCGCTCCATTAATTTCCAATGGTGGTAGCGCAATTATTGGGACTAAAGATTCTTTTGAAGCTTTCTCTGGCGTATCCGGTGGAATTGGATTGAATCTTGATTACTGGAATATAAGAACAGTTTTTGAGCTTAATTATAAAAGAAGCCTTATCGCTTTGACCAAAACCAATGTCCAACAAAACGAATTTGCGTCATTAGGGGAAACAAATGACGAAATTTTCCTTCGAGACATAAATGTATCGCTTGGCTTTGTCTTTCCATTCCGATTTATTGATCAACAATTCAAAGCCTATTGAAAGCTAAACACTTGTCTAATTGATGGAGATGATTACCAGGAAAGAAATGTTTAAACATCGTTTAAGAGTGAGAGTATGGATGCTGATCACCATAGGATGCTTGTTGTTTTCCTGCTCTGAAGAAGAAACGTCTCTTACTGACTCATTTTTTAAGATCTACGACAATTCAGATTTTGATCTGGGCTATGACCCGATTGATGTGATAGAGGTAAGTAACGGGTACATTATTCTTTCCGGGACAGAGCGCTCTGATACAGATTTTGATGGAATATTAATGATTAAAATTGATGAAGAAGGAAACTATTTGTTTTCCGAAGAAGCCGCATTCAGCGATTTTGAAGCTCCGGTTGGTGATATGTATTTTGATGATTCAGACAGTAGCATCTACTTTTTTGCTAAAACTGGTGGCAACATAGACGCTGTTCTGATTTCTATCAATACTTCACTAGCCATTCAAAACACAACTATTCTAAGAGGACTTAATTACCCACTCTCCGCATCAGCTACTTCCGGCAATACACTTTTACTCCAAAGCTATGATCCCGTAGGACTTGAAACACAAATTTCGGAAATTAGCCTTGAAGGGGGTTTTCAGGGTGGTGCAGTATATTCTATTGGAGCGGGGGATGATGTGGAGGAAGAGATTATTGATCATTTTTTGGAAGCGACTAACCATCCCTTACCTTTCTTCTGCGGAGAAGTTTCACCAGAAAATTATTACTTTAATGGATTTTATAATTTCAGCCTTTCTTTAGTTTTCACTGACTTTGGTAGAAATCCAAATGGTGTTGTTCAAGGACAATCTACCAATGCCGGAATCAGATCTGCTATGGCACTTGGTGGGAGTGATTTTGCGCTTTCCGGATTTCAATTCGATGATAATTATCAACTATCGTCAACCACACTTTCAATGGGAGGCATTACCTCAAGTGCAGATTTGTATCCTGGTAATATGGCTGAGCTGAAACCGTACACAGCTACCAAGATATTCAACTATGCTACCAGCGGTAATACCTACACGGTTTTCACTTCAGAAACAAAGGGAAACCAAATCGTGCTTCACTTTTATAATACTACTACAGGGGGAATTGATGGAGTGCATTACATAGGCTATTTAAATCCGTACGCTTTTTCCTCTGTGAAGGTAACCAAGGACGAATCAATTTTGATCTTGGGAACCACTTTTGTAGCTAGACGTTTCGAGCGTATAACCTTAAATAAAATTTCTAAATCAGAAATAGAAGATATTTTAAATTAATTATCAACAGAAGCTTACTAACTAAATAAATTCTTGTTCGTATTGTTCTTTTTTGAATTAGTTTTCAGATTTTATGGCCAGAAACTTTTTTCAACTTGAGCATTCGGCGTGGTGGGTAATTTTAATTCTGCTCGTATCAACGGCCTTAGCTTACTTTTTATATTCTAAAAAGAATATTCCCTGGAATAGAATCCAAAACTGGGTATTGTTCGGAATACGATCGCTCGGAATTTTTTTCATCTTGCTTCTTTTGTTAGAACCATCCATCAAAAAAGTGGTGAATACAGTAAAGAACCCTGTGATCTTTTTGGCACTTGACAACTCTCAATCGGTAATAGCTCGTGATGCGGATTCAATTATAATTAAAGAAAAAATAAATTCCTTAGAGAAGGAATTATTAGATCAAGGAGTAGAAGTAAAAACTATCCTATTGTCAGATGACGATTCTCTCGTTTTTGATCATCGAACCTCTAGACTCTCAGAATTATTTAGCTCCATAGATCATTCAGATGTCGAAAATCACGTTGCAACCATCTTGCTTACAGATGGAATCTATAATCGCGGCTCTTCGCCACTATATCGTAACTATTTAGAGCCGGTTTTTACGGTCGGTATGGGAGATACCATTCCGCCGAAAGACATAAGTATCAGCAGAACGCGCTACAATAAAGTAACCTACAAAGGAAATGAAACACCCATACGATTCGAAATTACCCAGCAAGGATATAAAGGTATAAACACCTCAGTAGCACTCATAGAAAATGGAAAGCAAATAGCAATAAAAAACTTAAAGCTTAATGCAGATATACAAGAAGTTGAGTTTCTTATTAGTTCCAGTGAAGAGGGATTAAGACACTTGGTAGGAAGCATACCAATAGAAAACGATGAATCCACTGAAGAAAATAATCGTACAGACATTTTTTTGGAAGTAATTGATGGAAAACAAAAAATACTTATCGTTGCCAGTGCCCCTCACCCTGACATTAAGGCCATAAGAAGATCCTTAGATGAAACAGACAGTTACTCAACAGAACTTTATATCCCGTCAATAGAGGATAAAAAACCAAAAAACATATACGATGTCGTTGTCTATCACGGGGCATTCAACGCTGGTGTCAGCTACGCTCCGATAGAGCGACCAGGCCGGTGGTTTATCTTAAATTCAGAAAGCATGCTCACTGCTATAAATAAATCTCTTCCTTACCTAAAAATAAAAACCAGAGGTGGTCAACCAGATAAAGTGACAGGCTCTTTCAATCAAAACTTTAGCAAATTTACGATTGAGAATACGGAAATTTTTGAGGAATATCCACCCATCGAAGTGCCTTATGGCGATTATTTCGTGACTGGTTCATCGGAGATCCTTATGTATCAGAAATTAGGGAGTGCAGTGACCAATAAACCGCTGATGATCTTCAATGAAGATGGATCGCAAAAAAGTGCCGTTCTCATAGGAGAGAATATTTGGAAATGGAAATTACAGGAGGCAGCCATCAATGATAATTCACAGCAATTCGACAATTTCATCACAAAGACTGTCCAGTTTTTGTCTGTGAAAAATGACAAGAAACAATTTCGATTCAAAAACAGATCATCTACTTTTATTGATTCAGAGCCTGTTCTCTTTGACGTTGAGGTCTACAATGATATTTATGAAAGGATATACGGGAACGTGGTAGATATCAGAATTACTAATGAAGATAAGGAAAGTCAATCCTATGAGTTTACAGATTCAGAGTTAAATAACACCTTTCGGGCACCTAACCTATCTCCCGGAGTCTACAGATACTCGGCCAGCGTAAGAATAGGCGAGAGCACTTTCAAGGAAAATGGAGAATTTTTGGTTGAGAATATTAATCCTGAATACCTCAACCTTTCCGCAAATCATCGCTTATTGAAGAATCTATCTTATAAAACCGGCGGACAGTTCATTCATTACGATGAAATTGAAAAACTCCCTGAAATCATGAAAACACAAAATTATAAACCTATTCTATCAAGTACGGAAAATTACCAAGAGCTAACTGAAACCTGGTGGTACTTTCTAATCATTTTTCTTTTGTTTAGCATAGAATGGTTTTTAAGAAGATATTGGGGAGGTTATTAGAAGTTGATAACGATACCCATATACCCTGTTCGAAGAGAAAAAAACCTTGCATCTCTCTGACTATAATCGGAGTTATAAATGTATTCTCTTATATTTTTTCTGTTGAGAACATTATTTAAGCTGGCAAAAGCAATCACCCCAATCTGATCAGAAATTTCTAAAACTCTATTTACCGAAAGGCCTACATTCAGATAATAAGGAAGTCGAATACTATTTTCTTGATGGTTTGGCCGGTAAACTTCGAGATTAGCATCATAATTAGCAAATGAAACTACAGACGTCAAGGTACCTTGTCTGGCAGTCCAGATTGATTCAATTGTCCAGAATTTGGCTAAATTCCAAGACACATTCCCACGAATGAAATACGAAAGATCAAAAATATTCTCATCCTGTTCGCTATCTACATCCAGGAGGGTAATCGATGCCGAAGTACGTAAGTTGGAATGTAACTGGTAATTAGCAAAAATCTCAGCCCCTTTTGAAGCATAATCAGCTCCGTTTACGCTCCCTTTTTTGTCAAAAATACTTACTGAAAGCTGCAAACCTTTAGAGTTACGCTTTACATCAAGGGACTTTTGCACGTTCCGCGTACTAAATGGCTCACCGGTATTTTCCTGGAATCCATTCTTATGATATTTACCTATTCCACCCGTAATTGTCCAATTACCCTCAGAAAATAAAAGATTGGCTTGATGACTTAGATAATCACTAACATTTCCTGAAGAAATATTCTTTCTAAGCCCCGTGCCAAAAGCAATTTGGTCAGATAGGTAATATTTAAAGTATCCAAAAAACTCTGGTACTTTGATACGGGTATCTTCATTTAAATCAACCGTAGGATGGTCTAATCCAAGTGCATACTCCAGTAGGTGAAAGTTACCTGTCACAGCAGAATATCGATCATCGAAGCTAAAACCAGATTTTAAACTAAATTTTTCTTTTACCACTAAATAGTTAAGTCCTATAAAGAAATCTCTTTTCTCAGTGTTGAAATCAACATTGGAGTATCCATATTTCCCGTTACTAAAACTCAACCCATTATTAAAAGTAACTGTTCCTGGTCCCCATTTTTTTTCTACCGTGCTTATTAAAAAACCTCTATCTTTTTCTTGATCAAAAATCCCTTTAAAACTTGGATGTTGAAAGTTAAACTGATAGCCTTCAGTCACCCCGTAAGCGAGTATTTTCCAGGAATATTGAGGATTATTGCCGTATAAATAAACCCCTATGTCATTTGATGTAAATGATTCAATCTCCATTAGAGCTTCTTTATTAAGCCACTTTATCGGTCTACTTGGTTGCCAATTACTAAATAGCTTCATGCTTGTCTTATCATTAACCTTCTGCTGTCTTGAAAAACCAATATTCGCCAGGCTTAATATCACAGAGTTAGAACTTTCCTTAACAACCTTGTCATCGGTCTTCATTGAAATAATTCCTGACGAAGCATTCCCAAACTCTAATGGTGGATTCCCCGGAAATACCATTACACTTTCGATGATTTCAGTGTTGAAAATACTAAAGGTCCCGATACCATTCAATTGTGAATATCGCACAGCATCGTATATCGGAACATTATTGAAATATATCCCTGTTTCTATAGGTCTACTTCCTCTTAAACTAATATTCGCGGATTCATCCACGGTAGTCGAAGAGGGCAAAGCATTGACAGCCAAAAGAGGATCAGCTTTGGCAGCCGGATTTGTGTAGATCTCCATTTTATCTATGTCCAGATATTTAAACTCTTCAGAAATCAGTGGCTTGGCCGTTACAACAATCGTTTCCCCTTGCTGCTCTATCATTTCTAACTTGATGACTAAATCACTGCTAATTGGAACTAATTGTTCTTTATATCCCACATATGAAATGATGAGAGAGTCGTTCAAATATTCTTTTTCCAACTGAAGAGAAAACCTGCCCTCAAGCCCTGTAATAGCTCCATTTCTCCAATCGTCGACTACATAAATATGTGCTCCAATGAGTCCTTCTTTGGTCTCAGCATCCACCACCTTTCCGGAGATGGTGTGCTGAGATAAAAGAAAGCCAGAGTTGATTATCAATAGAAAGCCAGAGATGATACACCTCATGACTTATCCATCTTGGTGAGTTCAGATATAGCCCAATAGTAATTCGGCTCAAGAGCTATGGCTTTTTCGAGGATATCTTTTGCTTTCGCTTTCTGATCTGTTTTAAGATAAGCCATAGATAATCCCATCATAGCGTCAAGATAAAACCAGTTTTCAGTGGTTTCAGTGTTCTTTACGAACAGATCTATTGCTATGGAAAAAGATTCTACTGCTTCTTCAGGATCTCCTCCAAACATTTCAGGAGTATATAACTTGGAGCCACCATACAACTTTTGAACTAAGGCTGATTCAGGTTGTAGTCTTAAGGCCTCAGTAATTAGTGAATTGCTTTTCATTCCAAGGAACATACCCCTCATAGGGCTGTAAGCCATCACCAACCCGTAAGTAGATGACAAGACGGCTTTGGGTTCTCCCCAGTCCGGGTTTTCTTCAACAAGTTTTTCAAGAAGCTCGATGGTCTCATCCTTATATTTCTTGAAAGTTTCTTCATCCTCTGAGACCATCGTGTTATTTAATAGCCCGTAGAGTGCCACTGCTTTTTCAAAACTTTCTTCCCCATGCTCTTTTGCGGCAAGCTTTGTGCTTTTTTCCCACATGGTTTTGCTGTTCGTAAGGTAAGCAGCATATTGTGTCTGTTTCAGTGACTGTTGTGCACTTGCACTGATTGTCAATAGAACAGCAAATAGTTTCAATAGTGTATTCATTGTATCGTTTGTTTTAGTTTAAAATTCATTGTTGGATCTGTTCACCATCTATCCATATGGATTCAAGGTTTTTGATGGCGTCAATATTCTTAATTGGATTTCCTGTGATTAGAATAAAATGAGCAGGCATACCTACTTTAATAAATCCTAAATCTTCTAAATTGAAATGGATAGCAGGATTACTGGTAGCTGCTTTTAACGCTTCAGTAGGGGAGAGCCCTGATCTCACAAGTAATTTCAACTCTCTATGTATACTACTCCCGTAGTTAATTCCAAAATTGGGAGGATCTGTTCCGGCTAAAATTGGTATGTCTGCATGATGTAAAAGCTGCACGTTTCTACAGATATCATCCAGCTCTAGCATCTCATTTTCAATGTCATTTTCATCGTAGTATTTTTTTGCCCGCTCATGTACGGTTAGAGTCGGCACCACAAATAGTTTCTGCTTTTTTAGTTCTTCAACTTCTTCCGGGGTAATGACTTGATCATCCCAGACATGGGCTAAAGCATCTACCTTAAGCGAAGCTATTTCTAAAGCATTTTTAAGATTAGAAATGTGTGCGATGGCTAAAAGGCCATTATCATGAGCTGACTGAATGAGCTCTTCTATTTGAGATAGGGATAGTGTAGGACGCGAAGGTTCATATATGATTTTGATGTAATCACTTCCATTTTCCTTTCGCTGATTTACAAAAGTTTCTGGGCTAACATCCTCGCCGATTGCAGGTATCTTGTATCCATATTGTGTTCCATGGCCGCTCGCAACTGTAGCTGCATAACCTGCGGAGTAGTATTTTGCATGGCTTGAGGATAACTCCATCTCTCGAAGGGTATCGATAAACTGCTCAGGAGCATGCATATCTAGCAAGGCAAAAACACCTTCTTGAAGCGCCAACTTAAGCTGAGATTTTGACCACGCGTGTACATGAGCGTTGATAAGGCCTGGTAGGAGGGTTTTTCCTGTACCATCTATCAATTCAACATGATCCACCCCTTCAATTCTTTCGGTGCTTATTTGGCTAAAGTGTCCATTTATGATCTCTATGTCAACTTTTTCTTTTACCTCCTCACCATCAAAGAGTTGGACATTTTGGATGATCCTATGCTTCTGACAGAATCCACCGAAGCAGAAAACTAATAACATCGTGTAATAATATTTTTTCATTTTAAACTAGTTTGTTTTATAAACTTATCATTCAAAAAAATTATCCTATATATCCTTTAAGAGAGTCAACATATTCCTCGAAAGCTTTTATACCTACCCTGGTGATGCTGCATGTTGTCACTGGTTTCTTTCCTTTAAATGATTTAATCACACTGATGTAACCTGCATTTGAAAGTTTGTCCAATTGCACACTTAGATTTCCTGCCGTTGCTCCTGTTTTTTCCTTTATAAAAACAAACTCTGCGGAATCTACTCCTATCAGTAATGACATAATTGCTAACCGTAGTTGCGAGTGTAATAATGGATCTAAATCTTTAAACATTACTTTTTTCCACGCCTTTAAGCATATATCCAGGAATTAAGTAACCCATAATAACCACAATACCTGCGATTAACTGTTGATCAGATATAGGTGATAAAAGTCCTATACATGCACCTATCCATAGTACTACCCCACCATAGACGATCGGCTTGTATTTCATCAATACGCCACTTACGAAGGTCCCTAAACCGCTAAATAATAAAATGATAGGATTATGATTGAAGTTAAGTTTTGCCATAAAAACAAGACAAATGATTATCATTGCCAAGATGCTAATCCAAATACTAGCATAAATTTTGTCAAGATGGGAACTAATGCCAGCATTATTAGCTCCTCTGAATGCGTACCACATGGAAGCAAATACTGCCGGAAGAGTGATTAGCCAAACGATGAATGGAGCATCATAATGTACAAGCTTATCCAAAATGTAGTGACCAAAATTGGCGATAGATATCACCCAGCCCCAAAGAAGAAAATGAAAACTACTCCCTCGTGCAAAATTCCTTTTAGCCTGGCTGATCATATCCGAGATGAGTTTTAGGCGCTCTTCGTTAGTTAACTCTTTTTCCATGATAGTTTGTTTTTGACCGTATTAACGGTGTAATTATAAAATAGTTTATAATATAAACTATTTTATAAAAAAAGAAGCGGCTTCTGATCAAGCCGCTTCTTTTTTTCTATTGCTTCTTATCAGAAGTTTTCGTACTAGACTTCTTTTTCTTCACTTTTAGCGTTATCTCTTCTTTCTTGCTGTCCCAATCCGCAACTAACGTATCACCTTCTGCAATATCTCCTTTTAATATTTCTTCTGCAATCGGATCTTCTAAATGCTTCTGAATAGCCCGTGCTAATGGCCTTGCACCGAATTGTGGATCATATCCCTTTTCTGATAAAAAATCTTTTGCTTTTTCGGTCAACTCAATTCCGTAGCCCATGTCTTTAACTCTCTGGAACAACTTCTCGAGAGTAATATCGATTATTTTGAAAATATCCTTTTTTTCTAAGGAATTGAATACGATCACATCATCAAGCCTATTCAAGAATTCCGGACTAAACGTTTTTTTCAACGCATTCTGGATGGTAGACTTCATAATATCATCCATATTATCTCTTTTTGCTTTTGTAGCAAAACCAATACCCGCACCAAAATCTTTTAAATCTCTGGCACCAATATTTGATGTCATAATAATCAAGGTATTTCTAAAATCAACTTTTCGGCCCAGACCATCTGTGAGAACGCCGTCGTCAAGTACCTGGAGAAGAATATTAAATACATCGGGGTGAGCTTTTTCTATCTCATCCAAAAGCACTACGCTATATGGTTTTCTCCTTACTTTCTCTGTTAGTTGACCCCCTTCTTCATACCCAACATACCCTGGAGGTGCACCAACGAGTCTAGACACGGAAAACTTCTCCATATATTCACTCATATCTATTCTTATAAGTGAATCTTCCTTGTCAAACAAAAACGTAGACAAAACCTTTGCCATCTCGGTTTTACCCACCCCTGTGGGACCAAGAAATACAAATGAACCTATCGGTTTTTGGGGATCTTTCAATCCTACCCTAGTTCTTTGTATCGCTTTAGATAGCTTCTTAATTGCCTCTTCTTGCCCTATCACTTTTCCTTGGAGTTCAGTACCCATGGTTAACAACTTAGAACCTTCACTTTCCGCAATTCGCTTCGTTGGGATACCCGTCATCATTGCAATAACGTCAGCAACATTATCTTCATTTACTTCATAGCGCTTCGTTTTTGTCTCTTCTTCCCATCGGTTCTTTTCATCATCAAGTTGTGCAATCAGTTTCTTTTCTTTATCTCTTAACTGAGCGGCTTCTTCATATTTTTGACTTTTAACCACCCGGTTCTTTTCTTTCTTTACCTCTTCTATCTGTTCTTCCAGCTTCGTGATGATCTTAGGAACATTAATGTTATTAATGTGAACCCGTGCTCCTGCTTCGTCCATCACATCTATAGCCTTATCAGGCAAAAAGCGATCTGAAATATATCTATCTGATAACAAAACGCATGCTTTAATTGCCTCGCTCGTATAATTTACATGGTGATGATTCTCGTATTTATCTTTTATATTATCTAATATTTGCTGTGTTTCCTCTGGAGAAGTAGCATCTACCATTACCATTTGAAATCGTCTTGCAAGAGCACCGTCTTTTTCTATATATTGACGATATTCATCTAGCGTTGTAGCTCCGATACATTGAATTTCGCCTCTTGCAAGAGCCGGTTTAAACATATTGGAGGCATCTAAAGAACCGGAAGCACCACCAGCACCTACGATAGTGTGAAGTTCATCAATGAAGAGAATAACTTCAGGGGATTTTTCAATCTCGTTCATTACTGCCTTCATTCGTTCCTCAAACTGTCCTCTATATTTTGTTCCCGCGACCAAGGATGCTAAATCTAGAGTTACTACTCTTTTACCAAACAGTATTCTAGAAACCTTTTTCTGTACAATCCTAAGGGCTAGCCCTTCTGCAATTGCGGTCTTACCCACCCCAGGTTCTCCAATAAGAATAGGATTATTTTTCTTCCTTCTACTAAGTACCTGAGCAACTCTTTCTATTTCCTTTTCTCTTCCGATTATAGGATCAAGTTTATCATCTTCCGCAAGTTTTGTTAAATCCCTTCCAAAGTTGTCAAGCACGGGAGTTCTGGATTTTTCTGAACCTTTTGGATCTTTCCCTTGAGCTCTTCCTGAGCTCCTGGAACTACTGGAATAAAGTTCGTCTCCATCGTCATTTGGATCGTCAGTATCAGCAGAACCTACAGGATTTTCAGTTTGATATTCTAACATTTCTTTAACTAAATCATAATTCACCTCGAATTTTTCTAAAATCTGGGTAGCCAGATTGTCCTCATCTCTAAGTATGGAAAGAAGTAAGTGTTCAGTACCTATTAGAGCACTTTTAAAAATCTTCGCTTCAAGATAAGTAATTTTAAGAACCTTCTCAGATTGCCTGGTTAGTGGAATATTTGCTAAATTTTTGACATTGCTAGTGGCTGTACCTTTAGTGGCTTGTTCTATCGCAGATCGTAATTCTTTCATAGACAGACCTAACTTTTTTAAAACACTAACTGCCACTCCCTCTCCCTCTCTAATCATTCCTAGTAAGAGGTGCTCTGTCCCTATATAGTCATGACCTAATCTTAGCGCTTCCTCTCTGCTAAGTGATATGACTTCTTTGACTCGGTTTGAAAATTTTGCCTCCTTTGACATTGGTTATCTTTACGCTTATAAATAAAAATATGAGCTATCAATTTGAATCCCCTTATCAATAAGATAAAAACATTCACCTTTTGGATTTGTTCATTTGCTCTGAAATGAAAGCACAGGGGGTTTAATCTTCTCTATTCATCAAAAAAGATGCCGATAGGACTTCTAATGCTCGCGGACCTTCGCACATGATCAAGTCTATAATACTCATGTTAGGTATAAAGGTATCACTAAAAAGCTGACTGTATGAATATGATTGGTATATTTTTCGATCTGTATAAGGCTTTTTGGGTAGGATCACATTTCTTAAATCACCACTACCATAATTATCAATAAATGTTGTAGCGTATGTCAAATTGACATTAACTGACAATAACTTACATGTGAGTTCCAAAAATTCTCGGTTTAAATCAATAAGGTATTTATGCTTTTTATTCCATATTTCATTGATAAGATCTGCAAAATGTTCGAAGAAAGGAGCTTTACCATAAGCAGAATACACTGCTCCCCAATGATCTTTTTTCCACCTTTGAGTATGATCAATCGTAACTTCTCTGGTTAACGATGAATGTGTGTAAGATACCGGGACGATCAAAGTGATAATACCATTAGATCCGTTTAAATAGCATCTATTTCTAAAGGTTTGTTTTTGAAACCTGTCGTTGATCTCAAGGATAAGGGAATCTACTTTTGTAAGAAGGCAATAATATTCCAGGCTTCCGAAGTAATGAGGCTCTATCACAATTTGTTTCATCTGTATAAACCTTAACTAACCTGCATTATTCACCAAAAATAGCGGGGGGTTGATTCAAGTAATTGATTTACCGTAGTTGAATATTCATTCTGAATGATTTTTGATTCCTCAAATTTAGGGGAACGATTTTGTCCTCTCATTCGAAATCAATCACCTCCTATTCCACGTGTTACCTCATCTCAGTGAATAACACTCAAATTTTCGGGCTAAGTCGCTCCTTTTTATAGGCCATGCATGCAAATTACTTCGCTAATAGGTTTAAAAAACCTTGGAAAAGTTAACCAGTTTGAAAAAGGCGGTGAAAAACCTTTGCTTAAGTAGATGACAATTTTCTTCTACGTGCTCTAAAATTCAGAAAGTTTTCGAACCAATTTCACAACTGTTGGTGCTACCCTGTGACCAGCCCACATTTAGTGTCATCTGCTAGCTTGCCTCAAAAAGGGTAGAACAGTAATAAATCGAACTTTTCTGTAGACTGACTAAGCTAAAATTCGCTTTTCCTACTTTATTTATCACTGTTGGTGTCCTAAAAGTGGTCATGTTAGTTTCATTATGGATGTAATCTATTTTCAAAGGCAACATATGGAATTCGCGATAAATTACATTAGCAGATCGTTTCATTTAGCGGTAGGTATAGATTTGTCCTGAAAGCTTTACGCTCATTTTATTCAATAATGTTTGGGTCTCCTTTTCCAACCCGAATAATCTCCGGAGACCCACCTGTACAATTAACAACTGTGCTAGGATGAACATTTCCGTAACCTCCATGTATGACAACATCCACAAGGCTTTTAAAATCGTCATAAATAACCTCCGGATCGGTGGCATGATCATGTATTTTATTATCGTAGATGGATGTAGTAATAATAGGATTACCAAGAGCCCTCACAATTTCCCTAGGGATGTTATTATCAGGAATACGAATCCCGACGGTTTTCTTTTTAACGTTTAAAATTTTAGGAACCTTTGATGAAGACTCTAGGATAAAGGTATAAGGACCAGGGAGTGCCTTTTTCATAAGTTTAAACGTGGGGGTATCTACATGCTTTGCATACTCGGAGATATGACTCAAATCATAGCAAATGAAAGACAAATTCAGGTCTTTCCCTTTAATGTTTTTTAAATTCCTAATCCTTTCAATCGCTTTTTGATTAAAGATATCACATCCCAATCCGTAAACCGTGTCAGTAGGGTAAATAATGAGGCCACCGTCCCTTAAGATCGAAACGATTTGTTCAATCTTACGAAATTCAGGATTCTCCTCATAAAGTTTAAGAAATTGGGCCTTCATCGTTTGCTTAAATTTATACTTTCTTAAGCTGGTGATATGCAAAACTTCTTTTAAGAGGAACAAAAAATATCCGCTAAGAAGGGATTTTCAACAATTTTACTTGTTAATAAATTAAAAGCTATTCTACTAAATTTGCGATATGTCAAATTATCTAAGAGAACGATTCGCCAGCTTCAAGCTTGCTGAAGAAGCCAAGAAAAGTGGTTATTACTCCTTCTTTAGATCTTTTGAATCGAAGCAAGAGACTGAAGTAGTTGTTAAAGGAAAAAAGGTTTTGATGTTTGGCTCAAATAGTTATTTAGGTCTCACCACCCATCCCAAGGTAATCGAAGCTGCACAGGTAGCCGTAAGAAAATATGGTAGTAGCTGTTCAGGTTCACGTTTTCTAAATGGCACAAATCAACTGCATGAAGAGCTTGAGTATAAACTTGCTGAATTTTTGAATAAAGAAGAAGTAGTAGTGTTCAGCACTGGTTTTCAGGTCAACCTCGGGGTGATCCCTACCATAACAGAAAAAGGAGATGTATTGCTTTTGGACAGACTAAACCATGCCTCTATCTATGAAGGAGCAAAACTAAGTGATGCATCGACCGTTGTCTTTCGTCACAACAATATGAATTCGTTAGAAAAGCGATTAAGTCAGCTACCTAATAAAGGTCACAGATTTATTATCGTTGATGGGATATTCAGTATGGAAGGAAACATAGCCAAATTGCCAGATATTGTTGAGCTAGCAAAAAGATATGATGCTTCAGTGATGTGTGATTGTGCACATGCAATTGGAGTACTAGGAGATCATGGAAGAGGCACTCCAGATTATTTTGGACTTACTGATGATGTGGAACTTATAGGAGGTACTTTTAGCAAGAGTCTTGCCTCCTTGGGAGGATATATTGCCGGAGATAAAACTACTATTCAATATATTAAGCATCATGCACGAGCACTCATCTTTTCTGCGAGTATGACTCCTGCTTCAACAGCCTCCACAATTGCAGCACTTGATATTATGAAATCGGATGATAGCAGAAGATTACAGCTTTGGGAAAACACCAACTATGCATTGGATCGGCTGAGAGATCTTGGGTTTGATATAGGTACTGCGGAAACACCCATTATCCCAATCTATATAAGAAACAATGAAAAAGCATATATTATGACTACTCGTCTTTTTGAAGAAGGCGTATTTGTAAATTCAGTCGTCGCTCCCGCAGTCTCCCCTCAAGATACTCTGATTAGATTTTCATTAATGGCCACCCATACAATAGATCAAATTGATGTTGCTATAGATCAAATTACTAAAATAGCGAAGGAGCTTGATTTAAAACTCCACCATAAAGCGGCTTAATGAATGTAGCGATAACGGGAGCTAATGGATTTCTAGGTTCATACCTCACTCAAGAATTCCTGGAGGCTGGTTTCACTGTCATTGCACTAGTTAGAAAAAGCGCTAATTGTGAGTCATTATCCAAGCATCCTTCCCTGCATATTGAGGCTATTGATTACAAAAGCAACTTAACTGATCAATTCCTTTCTCTTAGAAAGAAGTATGGCAAGCTGACCTATATGATTCATAATGCTGGTGTAACGGTTAGCCTCAGTAGTATGGAATATTTTCTGGTTAATACTAAGCTTACCCAAAATCTTATTGGGGCTTTAGAAAAAAGTGAATGGTTACCTAAAGAAAACAAATTAATCTATGTTTCCTCTATGGCTGCTCAAGGGCCTTTTGGGATTGATAAACCGGTGTCTAACTACGGTAGAAGTAAAAAAGACGCTGAAGAGATTATAAGGAAAGGTCTTTTTCCGTTTTTAATGTTTCGACCGACAGGTGTTTATGGAGCCAGGGATATTGCGTTTCTTCCATTATTCAAATTAGCCAATAGAGGACTCTATCCTTTAATGAGTAGTGAGCAAAAGATGAGTATGATCCATGCAAAAGATCTTGCAAGAATTATTAGAGAAGAGGCGTATAAATCAGTTGGTATTATTCACGCTAATGATGGAAACACCTATTTTCATAAAGACTTTATCGAAGCACTTAAGCAAGTCACAGGTAAGAAAATTAAAAAGTTACCAATATCACCATTAGTTAGCAAAATCTCATTAGGATTATCTGATCTATTGCATAGATCTTTAAAAAGAAGACCGGGCCTGACATTAGAAAAGTTTCAAGAGATTTCAATGGACTGGCACTTGCACGAAAACCCAAATTTGCTATTCTCAAATATACCATGCAATATTAGCTTAGAGGAGGGATTTAAAGACACATATCATTATTATAAAACTAAAAGCATGCTTTAATGTCATTTTCAGTTAAAGAAATAACCAACAAAAAAGACTTAAAAAAATTTATCAAATTTCCGTTTGAGCTTTATGAAGGAAACGATTGCTATGTAACACCTCTTATTGAATTTGAAGAAAGTACACTTCAAAAAGATAAGAATCCTGCATTTGCCAATGGTGATGCAAAATATTGGTTAGCTGAAAGAGAAGGAGAAATTGTTGGAAGGATAGCAGCTATTATTCTCAACAAAGAGTTGAAGGAAAATCGACTTTCAAGATTTGGTTGGATAGATTTCATTGATGACCTGGAAGTTTCACGTATGCTCTTAGACACGGCTAAAGAATGGGTGATTAAAAAAGGCGCTAAGGCGATACATGGTCCGATGGGGTTTACTGACTTAGACTTTGAAGGAGCACTTGTAAATGGTTTTGATAAATTGGCTACTCAAGCAACCATTTACAATCATTCTTATTACATAGACCATTATAAAGCCTGGGGCCTTGAAACTTCAGCTACCTGGATTGAAATCCGTGGTAAAGTTCCTAAGGATGTGCCTCGTAGAATTACCAGGTCGGCATCAATTGTCAAAAACCGCTTTAGCCTAAAGGTAAAAGAATTCAAAAATGCTAAGCAAATTTTAAAGTATGCACCTGGTGTATTTGAAGTACTGAATGAAGCGTACGCTGAGCTATATGGATATCAAAAACTGACTGAAAAACAGGTTCAATACTATGTAGATCAATATTTTGGCTTTGTTCGAAAAGAATTTGTTTGCATTGTAGTAAATGAAGAGGATCAAGTAGTAGGGTTTGCCTTATCTCTTCCTTCTTTGTCGAAAGCCTTTCAGAAAGCGAAAGGAAGCTTAATTCCTTTTGGGTTTATCCATGTGCTTCAAGCCTTCTACTTCAATAAACACGTTGATATGTTCTTAATTGGAGTGAAACCCAAATACCAAAAAATGGGTGCTAATGCATTGATCTTTGAAAATCTTACTTCTACCTATGTGAAAAAGGGGATCAAGTATGTATCTACCGGACCTATGTTGGAAGAAAATAGAAGCATCTTAAATTCATTTAACGACTATGATTTAGAGCCAATTAAAATCAAGCGCTGTTGCTTCAGAAAAGATTTCTAGCCACTTTATTAGATTCGCTGTTAAATGAGCAAAAACGCACTCATCATTGGTGGATCAAGTGGAATTGGCTTAGCATGTGTAAAAAAACTTGCTGAAAATCAATTCAATGTTTTTGTTATTCATAGAGACAGAAGGCAAGATGCGTTTGAGCTTCAAGAAACTTTAGAAACGTTATCTTCTAAATTTAATGTTTTCGTTCAAGCTTTTAATATTGATGCTACTAATCATGAAAAAATAGGTAGTTGTCTTTTAACCCTTGCGCAGAGAAGCTTAGGAAAATTTGATTTGGTACTACATGCGATCTCACGAGGTAATCTCAAATCTTTTATAAGCGAGGACACCCAACTTTCTGCTCAAGATTTAGTGCTAACTATTGATGCCATGGGAATTAATTTTTATACCTGGATCTCTAAACTTCTCGATGAAAAGTTAATTTCAAATGGTACTAGAATAGTCGCTCTTACCTCTGAAGGAAATAAGAAATTCTGGGAGGGGTATGGAGCCGTTGCCTCAGCTAAAGCAGCCCTTGAAAATATCTCAAATTATCTGGCTGTTGAGTTAGCGCCAAAAGGTATTACAGTTAATGTGATACAAGCAGGAGTAATTGATACCCCTTCACTAAGATTAATTCCAGGATCAGAAAAACTAATTGCAGAGACAAAAATTAGAAACCCATTTGGAAGAATGACGAATCCGGAAGATGTAGCAAATTTTATTTATCTGCTAACACTGCCCGAGGCGAAGTGGTTAAATGGCACTCTGATTCATGTAGATGGTGGTGAACATTTGATCTAGAGTATGAATTATTCAAATATCATATCGCTGCTCCCTTACAAAAAGCCCTTTCTTTTCGTAGATGAGCTTATGGAATTGAATGAAAATGGCGTAAAAGGGACTTATCGTATCAAAAAAGATGAATACTTCTTTGAAGGACACTTTCCGAATCATCCGATAGTCCCTGGAGTAATTTTGATAGAAATAATGGCTCAAATAGGTTTAGTTAGCATGGGATTATTTTTGACGGATCCGTCCGAAAGAGAGACGGTTAGGCCAGCATTCTCAAGTGCTAATATTGATTTTCTTTCATCAGCACTACCCAATGACGAATTAATTATTGAATCAAGAAAAAAGTATTTCCGTTTTGGAAAACTTAAGTGTGGTGTATCCTGCGCAAAAAAAGATGGAACTATCATCGCTAAAGGGGAGTTGTCCGGTGTGATCATAAAGCCAAACCAATCAATTTGAAAAAACATCGGGTCGTTATTACTGGAATAGGTGTAGTAGCTTCTAATGCCATTGGGGTCAAGAATTTTCATCAGGCCTTAAAAGAAGGAAAATCAGGCATTAAGAAATGGGATGAATTAGAAAAGCTTAATCTTAGATGTCAGATCGGAGGGGCTCCTGACCTTGATTCTATCAACCTCAATGACTATTTGCCTAAACTCTTTGCTCAGAAGATCACTAATAAAGGCATTATTTATGGGTGTCTGGCTGGATTAGAAGCCTGGAAAGATGCCGGACTTGAGCTAAATGAGGATGAGGTTGATTATTCTTCCGGATTAATATTGGGGGCAGGAGACCTAAGTTTTGACAGTTGGATCAATAGAGAGTACCCTGCATACCCCATTGACAGAGGAGAAAGCCGAAGACTTGGATCTAGAACCATCTCAGAAAGCATGAATAGTGGAGCATCGGCGTACCTAAACAACCTTTTAGGACTTGGCAGTAGAATACAATCTAATTCTTCTGCATGTATCACTGGCTCAGAAGCGGTGCTGAGTGGATTTGAATACCTACAGATGGGTAGAGCCGAGCGAATGCTTTGTGGGAGTACTGAAGGGGATGGAAGATATATCTGGGCCGCTTTTGACGCGATGCGTGTTTTATGTAGTGATTCTAACGAAAACCCGACTTTTGGATCACGGCCAATGAGTGCTACATCCTCTGGATTTGTACCATCTGGTGGATCGGGTGCATTAGTACTGGAAACGCTAACAAGCGCAGAAAAAAGAGGTGCAAAAATCTATGCTGAGGTTCTTGGTGGTCATATGAACTCCGGAGGTCAGCGAGGAACTGGAACGATGACAGCACCTAGTTCAAAAGCTGTAGTACGCTGTATTAAGACAGCAATTAAAGAAGCAAACATCGATCCTAATGACATTGATTTAATAAGCGGGCATCTCACTTCCACTAAAGGGGACTCCATAGAAATAAAAAACTGGGTGAAAGCGTTAGAGAGAAAAGGCAAAGACTTTCCGTATATCAATTCACCGAAGTCAATGATTGGCCATAGCGTAGCAGGTGCCGGTTCAGTGGAACTCGTTGCTTGTGTTTTACAACTAGAAAACAATTTTATCCACGCTAGCTTAAATACTGAAGAAATTCATCCAGAAATTTTATCAGAAATTTTTGGGGGTAGAATTCCACAAAGTTGCCTTGAATCAGAAATCAAAACAATTATTAAAGCAAATTTCGGATTTGGAGATTTGAATTGTGCAATCGTTTTAAAAAAGTTCACATGACTATGGAATTAATAATGAATCAAGAAAGTATTAAAACTGACCTAATAGAAATCATTAAACCCTATTTACCAGAGGATGTTCAAATTGGTCAAGTAAGTGAGGAAAAACATCTTGTCAACGATTTGAAAATCAACTCTGCTCATATTGTTGATATCGTGTTAGATATTGAAGATAGGTTTGATATTATGATTGACGATGATACGATAGGCGAGATGAATACGGTAAAAGACTCAATAGATGTTGTCTTGAAAAAAGCGGCTGCTTGATAGACTTTTAATCTTATCTATAGAAAATAGGTTTCGTAATAAGCAACACTATCTTTGAAAATAATACATGAATATCATTTCAGTGAAATGTATTTAGTTTAATAATTCTATTCACAATTAGTTCTGGTACTGGTTATTGTATTGTTTCAAGACGTTACAACAATCCCTTCAATTATCATGTTTTTCTTTTATTATTATTTGTGACAAATGATTATAACAATACTTCATTTTTAAAGACATTCCATCTTTGACAGGTTCTTACTTAGATGAAGATATCTATAATTTGTTATTTTACTTGTTATTAATAAAAAGATTACTAAATGGTTGATTGGCTTTTCAATGGAAATTGTATATTGAAGCTTATCATAAACAATTTATTGTTTAATACAATCTTAATAGAACCTTTGCAAAACTGGATTTTGGTTAACTTAATATAATGCTCTTCTTCACTAAAACCAGTAGGTAGAGTCGATTTACTAAAAATCAAAAATCTTAAATAGTGTCTCTTAGAAGAGATGGAAAATATGCTACTTACCTGCAGTGTAGTTTTTTAGCAAAGAATGAATCGAACCTATTTATTTGCTTTGACATACATTTATCAATTTTTCAAAAATTCGGATGAATTTTAAATGAATTGTGGTTCAACATGTTACATCATCTCAATGAATAACAGTTACTGTTCAGCTACTTAATAGATTGATAATCAAACATTTGAAAATTAGATTTTAGATTTTATAAAAA
>JBCCLN010000048.1:0-20782 GCA_039026865.1 Bacteroidota bacterium
ATTGTATACTGCTTCGAAAGCTTCAGGATCTTTCTTACATTCTTTTAGAATTTCTGTTTCGCAATAACTTCCTACCTCCATTAAATCGGAATATTGATTCAACTCTCTACCATTAAATACAAAAAATTCAAAAGGTTACACTTTCATCACCTATTTAATAAATATTGTTAATAATGGTATAATATTTTATACGGAAGATAACGGTAAAATACCATATTCGCAGAGAAATAAATGAGTTTGTTGACAATAGTCAATTCAGAAAAAATTATTGGATTTTAAAGGTGATTGCCCTGCCATGCTTGGTGAAGAAAGCTTGAAAAAGGAAGAAAAGATCTATCTTTGCGTTCCGTAACAAAAAAATTCTAATCCCGATACATGTCCAAAACCAAATATATTTTTGTTACGGGTGGAGTAACGTCATCTTTAGGAAAAGGTATCATTGCCGCTTCCTTAGGCAAACTTCTGCAAGCCAGAGGGCTGTCTGTTACTATCCAAAAGTTTGATCCTTACATTAATATTGATCCCGGAACACTGAATCCTTACGAACATGGAGAATGTTATGTAACTAATGATGGAGCCGAAACAGATTTGGACCTTGGACACTATGAACGATTTCTAGGAATAGAGACTTCCCAGGATAATAATGTAACCACAGGAAGGATCTATTACAATGTCATCCAAAAAGAACGTAAGGGTGAGTTTCTGGGAAAAACTGTTCAGGTGGTCCCTCACATCACGGATGAAATAAAAAATAATATCTACAAACTTGGCGAAACCGGTACATACGATATTGTCATTACAGAAATTGGCGGTACAATCGGTGATATTGAATCACTACCATTTGTAGAAGCTGTTCGTCAGGCGCGTTTTGAATTAGGCCCTGCAAACAGCATTGCTATTCACCTCACACTTATCCCCTATTTGAAGGCTTCAGGAGAGTTAAAGACCAAGCCCACTCAACATTCCGTGAAAGAACTACTTGAGGCCGGAGTACAACCAGACATTCTGGTGTGCCGGTCGGAGTATCCGATAAACCAAGAAATAAGAAAAAAACTAGCCCTCTTTTGTAACGTGCCGATCAATTCTGTAATTGAAGCACTTGATGCGGAGACAATTTACGATGTTCCGCTACTAATGCGTAAAGAAAAACTAGATGAACGAGTGCTGACAAAGTTTAAGATGCCTTACAAAAAAGAACCAAAGATAGATCGATGGAAAGAATTTCTGGGACGTTTGAAAAATCCTACCAATTCGGTAAACATTGGTGTAGTCGGAAAGTATGTAGAATTACAAGATGCTTACAAATCAATCGCAGAATCATTCATTCATTCAGGAGCTGAAAATGAATGTAAGGTTCACGTAAATTGGATTCATGCTGAAGAGCTTGATGGAGAAAACATTATCAGGCAATTAAAAGATTTACACGGATTATTGGTAGCTCCTGGTTTCGGGGAACGTGGAATAGAAGGAAAAATCTATGCAGTACAGTATGCAAGGGAAAATAAAATTCCTTTCTTTGGTATTTGTCTAGGTATGCAATGCGCGGTTATTGAATTTGCCAGAAATGTTCTTAAAGAGAAAAAAGCAAATAGCACTGAAATGGCAAAAAACCCCTACCCTGTGATTGATTTAATGGAAAATCAAAAAAATGTAAGGAACATGGGTGGTACAATGCGTTTAGGAGCTTACACTTGTCAATTGAAAAAAGGAAGTAAGGCATTTTTGGCATACGGATCATCTAAAATAAAAGAACGTCATCGTCATCGATATGAATTCAATAACAAATATTTGGAAGAATTTGAGAATGCAGGCATGATAGCTGCCGGAATAAACCCGGAAACCAATCTTGTAGAAATAATGGAAATTAAAGATCATCCATGGTTTGTAGGCACTCAATATCATCCAGAATTAAAATCTGTCGTTACAGAACCTCACCCATTATTTGTCAAATTCATTAAGGCCTCCTTGGAGTATAAAAAAGCCTGGGGCTATAATTAATTATTAATGGACAGAAATCAATTTATAGGACTTATTCTAATGTTTGCCTTATTGGCAGTTTATTTCACATGGTTTGCCCCTGATTCGCCTGCCGTAACAGAAGAAACCCAAAAAGAGATAACTGAACCTAAACCACAGCTGGATTCAGTCTCCGTTACCATTCATGAAAATGAAGTAAATACCTCAGATTCCATCAGAAACGTTAGGAATTACGAAAAATATGGAGTTTTCGCTTTCGCTGTTTCGGACAATGAAGAAGCAACAACTATAGAGAATGAAGACATGATCATTGCCTTCAATAGTCTGGGAGGAAAGATAGAGGAAGTGACATTGAAAAAACACAAAGATTACTTAGGCAATAACTTTAAAATTATTGAAAAATCTAAATCTGATATTAGTTTAATGGTAGACTACCAAGGAAGTACTATTGACTTGACAGATTTATTCTATACAAAAAAAATCAATAAGAAAGGAGATACGACAGAAATCACATATTCTTTGTCAAATGGTGATTTACAGATTCAACATAACTATGTGATTTTACCCAAAGGATTTGAAATAATATATCAACTCAAGACCTCCGGACTAAATTCGGTCCTTAGCCCTACTGATGCTTCATTTCAATGGAATCATGCAATCAATCTTGCTGAAAAAACCCTTGAAGATTCCAGGCTCAATGCAAACATCCGATACTACCTCTCAAGCAACAATTATGATCAATTGACTGAAAGGTCCGATGAGTTTGAAGAAGCAACATTAGGATCACCTATCAAATGGGTTTCATTTAAGCAAAAGTTCTTCACTACAGCAGTTATTGCTAATACAGCCTTTAGTTCAGGGTATGTCAACCAAAAAGTGAATGATGCAGATACTACCTCAGTAAAGGACATGGCAATAGCGCTAGCCATTCCATATAGTGAGTTTATCCAAGGATTTAGTATGAGGTATTATTTCGGAACTAACAAATACAATACCCTTAAAAAAGTGGCCCCCGAATTTGAAGAAAACCTGGATATGGGATGGGGACCATTACCCATTATTAATAAATTTTTGATCATCCCAATCTTTGATTTATTACAAAAATTCATAAAAAATTATGGTCTTATCATTATCATTTTAGTCATTTTCATTCGTTTGATTCTCTCACCACTTACTTATAAATCTCATATGTCAATGGCCAAGATGCGTGTGATGAAACCAGAGCTAGATGAGATCAAAGAAAAGCATGGTGGGGACATGCAAAAAATGCAACAAGATCAGATGAAACTGTATCAACAAGTTGGAATAAATCCCCTAAGCGGTTGTATCCCTGTGTTGCTTCAGATGCCCATTTTTTTCTCTCTGTTCTTTTTTTTTCCAAATGCTGTTGATCTAAGAGGAGAATCCTTCTTATGGGCTAAGGACCTATCCACTTACGACAGTATCATCAATCTGCCTTTTGAAATTCCATTCTATGGGGATCATGTTAGCTTGTTTACTCTTTTGATGACACTTTCTACGATCTTATACACATGGAGCAATAGCCAGATTGCTACCGTACAGGGTCCAATGAAGACCCTTCAATACATTATGCCGATTATGTTTCTATTTGTATTGAACAGCTATGCTTCAGGACTCACTTTTTACTATTTCGTTTCAAACATGGCCACTTTCGGACAAACACTTCTTTTTAGAAAATTTATTGATGAGGACAAAATCCATCTGGTATTGCAAGAAAATAGAAAGAAAAATGCGAATAAGAAAAAGTCAAAATTTCAACAGCGCCTGGAAGACGCTATGAAAGCGAACCAAGAAACTCAACGTAACAGGAAAAAGAGGAAATAGTATATTGTCCGCATTCAAAGTAAACAACACAGGAAAGTGACTAATTTGAAGTTATTCATGATGGAATCCTATTCATTTTATGACGAGTATGAGCTATTTCATATTTCATAAACCCATATAGGCATAAAACCTTCATTGGCATTTGGACCATGGATTCTTCATAATTGCCTAATAATTTGATACCCTTCTATTATTTTTAGTTTGACCCGCATTATTCACCACAACTAGTGGCAGGTTGATTCAAGTAATTAATTTACCATAGTTTAATATTCATACAGAATGATTTTTGATTCCTTAAATTTGGGGAAGGATTTTCGCATTCCATTCGAAATCAATTACCTCATATTCAACGTGTTACCTTATCTCAATGAATAACACCCGAATTTTTCGGGTTAAACATAATCAAACCTAAAAATAAATTTCTCTAAAGTGATTATTGAAATAATAGCATCCTTTGCAAAACTAGATTTTTAGTTCAAATCGAGGCTTTTGAAATTTTGAGTAACGAAGAGTCGGGCCAAAAGGCAGGTTTTTCAAAGGATGCTATTAATCAAAGACAGATACAAATTCCTTCTCATTCTCATACAAAAAATTTAGGCTAACTCTCTTAAATCAACAGGTACCACCTTAGAAATACCCTCTTCCTGCATAGTCACTCCGTAAATTATGTCAGTACTAGCCATGGTTCGTTTATTGTGGGTAACTATTATAAATTGAGAATCTTTTGAAAACTTTCGAATGATTTCGTTGAATTTATCAATATTGGCATCATCAAGGGGAGCATCCACTTCGTCAAAGATGCAGAAAGGAGCTGGCTTCATCAGATAAATCGAAAATAGGAGTGAGGTAGCTGTTAATGTTTTTTCTCCGCCGGATAACTGATTAATAGTTAACGGTCTTTTTCCCTTTGGCCTAGCGATGATGTCAATAGAACTCTCCAAGGGTTGTTCTGGATTCGTTAAAATCAAATCGCAATCATCTTGCTCTATAAATAGCGTACGAAATACCTTGATGAAGTTATTTTTTATTTCCTGGAATGCTGCTATGAAGGTTTCCTTAGCCACTTCATCTATTTCACCAATGGTGGTGAGAAGTGATTCTTTGGCATTTAGCAAATCTTCTCTCTGTTCTTTAATAAATCTATGTCGTTCTTTGATTTCTTCAAAAGCCTCCATCGCCATTGGGTTGATAGGTCCCATGCGATCAATCCGGCTCTTAAGCTTTTCTACTTTTGTTTTTAGCTCTTCTTCATTCAACTTTTCGTAATCTGGAATATCTTCCTTTGCTATTTTAGATAGATCCACATCGAACTCAACGGAAAGGCGATCTTTAATGGAGTTAAGTCTGATTTTGGTGTCATTTAATTTGTTATGCCACTCCAGTAATGCGCGATCCATCCCTTCTTTTTGTCTTTGAGTCTCTCTTAGGTTTTTCTCTTCCTCATCTATTAGTCCTCTTGCTTCATAGTATTCCCTTTCTGCTTCGTTTACGCCTACTTCTAGTGATTCTTTCTCTTCGTACATTCCTACCAAATCATCATCGCTCTCTGTACTTTTTTTGACCAGCTCATTTAAGTTAATGGTAGTAGAAGCTAGATCGTCTTTATTTTTTTCAATTCTCATGATCGAATTTTCAAGTGATTCTTGTTTGAAAGAGATCTCTTGTAGAATACTGTCCAGCTTGTTTTTCTTCTGGTGAAACAACACATTTCGCTCATTGTAATTAGAAGATTTCTCGTCCTGTTCATTTTGCAAATGCGTTGCTTCTTCTCTTTTGGCTACAAGGTGTATTTCCAGTTCCTTTAGCTTATTCGATTCGTCTTCTACTCGTGGTAATAGTAACTCTAATTCATCTTGAAGCCGTTGGATTTGCTGTTTTATATTGGTTCTTCGATGCTTGCCTGTGACGAGTAAATTTGAAAATTGCTCTTTCCTGGTTTGGATCGAAACATAAATCTCATTGATTCTGTTTAATTCTTCTTTCAATTCTTCCAGTTGTCTGGCTTTAGAAGATTGTTTTAATGCATCTAAAAGGTTCTTTAATTTAGACATGTGGTTTTCTAATTGAACTTGTTTTTCTGCCAGGTCATTAATCTCTTTTTCTAATTTTGTCAGGTTCTTAGCCCTTCCTATTCGCTTTCCTTCAAACAAGCCTATGGAGCCTCCTGAAATACTATACTGACGATGTATAATTCTGCCAGCGCTATCCAGAAGTACAATATTATCTTCCCCTGTTGTTTTAACTGGATTATTGGATAAAAAAACATTTCCTAGTAAAAAATGAATCAGTTTTTTATACTTTGGATCATATTCGATAAGCTTAAGGGCAGAAGTAGAATTGGGTAGATTATTAAGGCCCAGATCAAAATAGCTAAGCTTGTCTAATGCAAAAAAATTGGCTTTCCCGCGAGTTGCCTCAGACAATAAACTAACTCCCTCAAGCGCATCTTCTTGTTTATCTATAACATAATAGTTCATATATGGCTCCAGGAAGTTCTCAATGGCAACCCGGTATTTCTCTTCACAGCTGATAATATCAGATAAGAGAGGGGCATCTTTCCATTTCGGCTTTCTTTTTAGGAACTTAATTGCTTCAGGAAAGCCTTCCAGATTATCTATCAATGATTTGGTAAGATCAAATTCATTTTGTTTTGAGTCAATATTTCGGTTAATCACAGTGAGGGACTCTTGTGAAGATTTTAAATCATTTTCTGTTTTTTCTACTTTTAAATTTGTTTCTTCTTGTTCTATTTTCAGTAGGTTGTACGTTTCTTGCTTTTGCTTCTTTTTCAATTCAATCTCCTTAAGCTTATATTGATATTCCTTAATATTTGCATGATGATGATCAGAATCTTCACTCGATTTTGTTAATTCATCAAACAACGACTTTAACTGAATATCCTTTATTTCTGTCTCTTTATTGAGCTGAAACTGTTTCTCTTTTTCTTCCGTGTAGCTTTGATTAAGGGTATTTAGTTTTTCTAGAAACTCACCGGTTAGTAATTTTTGTTTTTGATATTCTTCTTTTAGTTGCTCTACTGAAGTAAGCATTGAAGCCACTTCAGTTTCTGCGTCTTTAGCTTTAGATCTTAGTCCTTCCAGAGAAATGGAAGCTTTTTCATTGCTTTGTTTATCTTGGCTAATTTGCTCTTTTAGGTTTTCTATCTTTTGTTGAAGGTACTTTTGACGCTCATTTTTAATTTTCTTATCACTTTCATACTGACGAATCTTACTCACCTGCTCATTAAGCGTTTTTTGACGGAAAGACAATAGCTTCTCTTTATTAATCAAGTCGGTCTTTGCTTTTTCTATTGCAGATTCTTTTTCACTTACCAATGTTGTTAGCGCAAGCTTTTTATCATTTTCTTCACGTATGTGGTTCTGAATGGTATCAAAATGCTCTTGCTGATTGTCCATGGTTTTCTTTGCAAAAGCAATACGAGAACGTTTATAAGCTTCTTTTAATTGGTAGTAGCTCTTTGTTTGGTTTGCTTGCCGCTCTAAAGATTTTAGATTTTTCTCTATTTCAAACAGCAGATCTTCTACTCGTTCCAGATCAGCGTCTGTATCATTCAGTTTTTTAAGTGTCTCTTTTTTCCTGATTTTGAATTTTGAAATACCTGCAGCTTCATCGAACAAGGCTCTTCTTGAATTTTCTCTGTCGTTAAGGATATCGTCTACCATTTTGAGTTCAATAATCGCGTAGCTATTAGAAGCGATGCCTGTGTCAAGAAAGAGGTTAGTGATATCTTTTAGTCGGCACGTTACGCCATTAAGCAGGTATTCGCTTTCTCCTGATCTGTAGTATCTCCTGGTTATAGTGACTTGAGAATACTCTGTAGGGATCAGATTTTTCGTGTTATTAAATGTGAGAGATACTTCTGAAAGCTGGGTTTGCCTTCTGGCTTTTGTTCCGTTAAAAATTACGCTTTCCATCTTATCTGATCGAAGAACCCTGGATTTTTGTTCTCCAAGTACCCATCTGATGGAATCTACTACATTAGATTTACCACATCCATTCGGTCCCACTATACCGGTTATTCCTTCATCAAAGTTGATGATTACACGATCAGCAAAACTTTTGAATCCCTTTATCTCAAGTTTGGTTAATTGCATCTAATAAATCCGATAGAACTTTTTGCTAAGCTGACAAAAATAGAAGAATAGCGAGCAAGATTTGATTTTAAAACTGCTTTTATGAGCTAGCTAATTACAAGTTTTTGAAGAATTCAAATAGCGAAAGGTATCAACAACATTGTTTATTTGAATCCTTTGCAAAACTGGATTTTTGGTTCAAATCGAGGCTTACGAAATTTTTAAAAATATTGTTTGCTGGTCGTAAATGAGGTTTTAGAAATTTTGAGTAACGAAGATTGGGGCTAAAAGGCGGGTTTTTTTAAAGGGTTCTATTTATTACAACCAGGAATAAATAAACGTTTTCATTAGCAAAAGTGAATGAGAGTACTTTGATTTGAAGCTTAGTATAAGGAATAAGAGCGCCATAACCTTTGAGAAAGAAGTTAGATTTTGCTATTTTGGTGTAAACTGATTTGTAGAATAAGATTTTATCGAGAAAAATCACTCACTAAACCGAACAAAATGTTAAATCATAGGCAATGAGCTTAAATAACCCCACTATACTTTACGTAGATGATGATTATTTCAATATTACCTTATTCGAGTTTAATTTTAAAAATCAATTTAATATCGTAAACGCCAATTCGGGTATGGAAGCACTTAGATTGATCGAAGAGAATTCTAAGATTTCTTCCATAGTGAGCGACGTAAGGATGCCCGAAATGAATGGAATAGAATTGATTTCTAGGGTCAAAGAACTAAGACCTGATCTTCCCTGTTTTTTGCTTACCGGATACGGTGGTAGCCAGGAAGTGATAGAAGCCATTGAAAAAAATCTTATTGTTGGTTACTTTAGCAAGCCTTTCGACAAGGAAACAGTGATCCGTACCCTAAAAAGCACTATCAATACCAATTGATTGTAAATGTTATAAGTTTCTGCAAACTCTTTTTGATTCGGGCATATGGAAGATTTTAATTTTTGGTGGTACATTATTGCAGCTGTGATCTATTTTTTATCACGGGGTAGAAGAAGAAAACAGGCTAAGCCCAATGGTCCGGCATCGGATGAAATCCCTCAAAAAAATCAACCAAAATCTTTTGAAGAACTTTTGCAGGAGATAAAGGGAGGACGCAAAAAAGAAGCAGAAGAACCCTTTGTTCCTCAGCAAACCGAGACTCAAAACGAATTGAATGAAGAAGAGAAAAGAGAGAAATCTATCAAATTAGAGGGGGAAAGAAGGGTTTTTGCGGATGATAAAAGCAAAAAGGTTTACGAAGAATCAATAAAAATGGCCGAGGGGGCAGATTTAAAGTTCGAAACGGATGAGCATTTCGCAGGTTCTCGATTGTTGAAACAAAAAAAAACAAGTACAAAAAGCATAGCATACATTAAAGAACTAATGGATGGAATTGACCTTGATGAAGCCAAAAAGGCGATTGTCTATTCAGAGATATTCAATAGGAAATACTAGGCACATCATAAGTGGCCTGTTTATGAATTATCTTCATAAGTTGTACTAATAACGTAATTCAACAAATAAGAAGTATAGTACAAAGATCCACTAAGAGACTGATTTAGCCTTTACTCGTTAACCCAAAAAATTCGGGTGTTTATTCATTGAGATAAGGTAACACGCGGAATAGGAGGGAAATTGATTTTGAATGAGAGGATAAAATGCTCTCCAAATTCCAGGAATCAAAAATCATTCGGAATGAATATTAAACTGATGTAAATTAATTAGTGTCTCTAAGGAAACAGTATCTTTTGAAAGAAAACGATGTTTCTTGCCTATAGAGCATGTTTTTTAAGATTCCGATGTACAAATAGTCATTGAATCTATTTGAAGAGATTCTAGTGAAAATGCAATAAAACCACAGGTTCACTTTCGCTTTATCCAAAAAGTCAGATGAATTTTTGAAAAATTGATAAAACGATTCTAAAAGATAAAATCGATTCGATTTAGTCTTTCGCTAAAAAACTACGCTATATGCATCAGTAGCATGTTTTTGGTCTTTTCTTAGAGACACTAATTACTTGAACGAACCTACCACAATTGGTGATGAATAATGTGGATTAGTTGTTTTTACCCAAAAGTTTGTGTTGAGAGAAAATTTATAAAAAAAGACCATCCCAAAAGATTGCCATACGGGTATTTGAGAGGTTCTCAAAGCACCAAAAATGGGTCTACTCTGAAAAGTCAAAATCAAATTGAAAATTGACCCATATGGTCAAATTCGAGGGTTGAAAAAGCCTGAAACAGGATTTTTAGAAGCGGACTCATGAAAAAGTGAACTGAAGGCTTCATCATGTTTTCATCTGAATCTCTTCAAATAGATTCGATCATGATGAAGCATATAAAATCATAAAAAACACACTCCCACGAACTAGAAATATCAATTTCTCACCAAAGATGCATTATCTCTTAGAGACACTATTTAGCTATAGCCGAATAACTTCTTTCGATCTCCCCAGTGTAGACCTGTCTTGGCCTACCGATTGGTTCACCTTTTTCATGCATTTCTTTCCACTGTGCAATCCATCCCGGCAACCTTCCTAATGCAAACATTACCGTAAACATATCGGTAGGAATACCCAATGCTCGATAGATGATGCCTGAATAGAAATCAACATTTGGATAAAGTTTTCTCTCTACGAAGTAATCATCTTTAAGTGCTTCTGTCTCCAATCCCTTAGCAATATCTAATACCGGGTCAGAAACCCCCAATTGGTGTAAAACGTCATCAGCGGCTTTTTTAATAATCTTTGCTCTTGGGTCGAAATTTTTATAGACTCTATGACCAAATCCCATTAACCGGAATGGATCATTCTTGTCTTTTGCTTTGGCCATCCATTTTTTAGTATCTCCTCCATCTGATTTGATTCCTTCTAGCATCTCTATTACCGCTTGGTTGGCTCCACCGTGCAACGGACCCCACAGTGCGTTAATTCCTGCAGATATGGATGCCCAAAGACTCGCCTGGCTTGACCCAACAATTCTAACGGTAGAGGTGGAGCAATTTTGTTCATGATCAGCATGCAGGATAAGTAATTTATCGAGTGCACTTGCAATAATGGGATCTATTTCGTAATTCATCGCAGGTAAACCAAACATCATATATAAGAGGTTACTGCAATAGTCTAAGTTATTGTTTGGGTATACCACCGGATGCCCGATTTTCTTTTTGTATGCCCATGCTGCAAAAGTTGGCATTTTTGCTAACAGCCGAACAATGCTGAGGTTTATTTCTTCATCTGGTCTATTAGGAAGTAAACTTTGAGGGTAATATGCGGTTTGTGCAGTAACCAAAGAAGAAAGGACTCCCATGGGATGAGCTATGGATGGAAATCCATCCAGTATTTTCTTAGTGTCTTCATTGACTAGCGTATGGTGAGTAATTTCACAAGTAAATTGATCAAATTGTGATTTTGTAGGCAAATCACCATAAATCAATAAATAGGCTACTTCCATAAAAGTAGACTGATCAGCCAATTGTTCTATCGGATAACCTCTGTATCGTAGAATTCCTTTTTCGCCATCTAAGAAAGTAATTGCGCTTTCACACGAACCTGTATTTTTAAAACCCCTATCTAATGTTATCACTCCAGATTGAGCTCTGAAGGAACTGATATCAATTGCTTTTTCGTTTTCAGTTCCCTCGGTCATTGGAACTTCGTAAGAAGTATTATCTACGGTTATCCTGGCTGTTTTTGACATTTTGTGTTTTATTAATGCATATATAAGTATAGAAGCTAAAAATAGGTATTAAAACTATATTAAGGGTTAATTTCCGTTCAAAATAAGAGGCAATCCATCATCCCCTCCTCCTATAACAATTACTTTCGAATTTGATGAATTAGAAATATCTTTTGTGGCCTCAATACCTCTCATACGAAGCAACTCCGGGGTGAGGCTACTATTGATTATTTTGTTTGCCGTAGCCTCGCCTTCTGCAGCTATTCGTTTTCTTTCTGCCTCGCTTCTTTCCTTTTCAAGCCTAAACTGATAGGCCAGTGCTTCTTGCTCCTGTTTTAGTTTATTTTCAATAGCCATTTTTATTTGATCCGGAAGCTTGATTGATCGGATCAGAAGACTCTTCATTTCTACCTCATTGCCGGGAGCTCCCAGAACTAGTCGGGTTTCTTCTTTGATTGAAGCTTCTACTTCAGGTCTTTTTGTTGAGTAGATCTCTTCTGCCGTATATCTGCCCATGACCTGTCTTACGGTAGATCTGGCTTCCGGAATTACCAATCGTTGTATGTAGTCTCCTCTGAAGTTTTCTTGGATAGTACCGATCGCTTCATACTTTGGATGAAATCTCACCGTAACATCCACGCTTATATTTAGTCCGTTTTTATCTAGTACATCCATGGTTTCTTCTATTTTATTTTCAGAAACTTCATAGCGATAGATTTCATTCCAAGGAGCTTTGACATTCCATCCTGGCCCAATAATGTTGTCTTTCTCTAGTGTGCCACTAAGTGTTTTAAAAAGTACGGCTCTTTCGGAGGCTTCGATCCTAAAAAAAATGCTATTAGCAAAGGAAAAAGCAATGATAATAGCTACTGTCAAAATTATAATGAGTGGTAAGTATTTTCGATTGTCCATCGTTTTTATGAGTTTATTTGCGATTTAGGTACAAAAGTAACATCAAGGTGGTCAAGGTAGTTCAAGGCCTTCAACTCGATATACTTAAACTAATTTTAGAACTGTGATATCCAAGAAAACAAAGTATGGATTAAAAGCACTTGTTCATTTAGCAAGAAATAAAGGGAATGAAAAAATTCAAATCTCTACTATTTCTGAAAGAGAAAATATTCCTAGAAAATTTTTAGAGAGCATCATGCTTGAACTAAAGAAGGCAGGATTTCTTGGATCCCGAAAGGGAAAAGGGGGAGGATACTATCTTCTCAAAGACGCAAAAGAGATTTCGATCTCAGAAATCTATCGGATTTTAGAGGGCCCTATAGCGCCTGTGCCTTGTGTCAGCCTAAACTTTTATGAAAAATGTGAAGATTGCAAAGATGAGTCAAGATGTGAGGTACATCTATTAATGGAAAAAGTTAGAGACAATACGCTGGATATCTACACCAAGACCTATATCTGGGATCTTATCAAATAAAATTTTGAAAACCCAGGAAGATCATTTATGTTTGTTAAATCCTAGTAAATCCATAGAATTATAAGATTAATAATAAGAATGATTGAACTTGACTTGGTTGAACAAAACAAAATGCTCAGGCATAAAACTCCGGATGAAATAATTGAATGGGCGCTTTTACTTACTGAAAAAAGAATAGTCACCACCAGTTTTGGGGTGTACTCGGCTGTATTGTTGTATACTTTATCCGGGAAAGATCCCAATATTGATGTAATATGGTGCGATACCGGATACAATAATTATGAGACGTACCAGCATGCTCATAATCTAATATCGGATTATGATTTGAATATTCATATTTACGTTCCTAATCAAACCAAAGCGTTTACAGATATAGCACTTGGGTTGCCTACGGTAGATGATCCAAAGCATGATCAGTTTACAGAACTGGTTAAGTTAGAGCCGTTTAGAAGAGCCTTGGCTACTCATCAACCCGAAGTTTGGTTTACGAATATCCGCGTAAGGCAAACAGCATATCGAGACTCACTGGATATTCTTAGCTATAGTAATGACGGAATCTTAAAGATCAGTCCATTTTATTATTCTTCTGATGAAGATCTTGATGAGTACATTGAAGCAAACAATCTCCCTAAAAACACGACCTATTTCGATCCTGTAAAGGCTTTAAAATCGAGGGAATGTGGGATTCATTTGATTGGATAGAACATTAAAATAAAAACAAAGATGCAGAGCTTTAGAACGGAAATAGAAAATCCATTAGTAGAGCAAGATATTATTGATCTTGAAAAAAAAATCAAGCTTTTTCATGATGGTGGGATAGATGAGGAGAAATTCAGATCCCTACGATTAGCGAGAGGCGTTTACGGTCAGCGTCAACGTGGGGTACAGATGATTCGCATCAAGCTACCCTACGGAAAAGTGACCAGTGAACAACTCCATAATATTGCTGATGTTTCTGATGAATTTTCCACTGGGCGATTACACATTACCACCCGGCAAGATATTCAGATCCATTATGTAAGTCTGGATAGGACCCCGGAACTCTGGGCACAATTGGAAAAAGAAGATATCACGTTAAGAGAGGCGTGTGGTAACACCGTAAGAAACGTAACCGCCAGTCCAACAGCCGGCATAGATCCGGATGAACCTTTTGATGTGACTCCCTACGCACATGAAACCTTTGAGTTTTTCTTAAGGAATCCATTTTGCCAGGAAATGGGAAGAAAGTTTAAAATTTCATTCTCTGCCACAGACAAAGACGATGCACTTACATTCATGCATGACCTGGGTTTCATTGCAAAGTTGAAAAAGGTTGACGGCCAGTTAGTGAAAGGCTTTAAAGTCTTGCTTGGTGGTGGCCTTGGCTCCCAACCCAACCATGGAGTAGTTATTCATGAATTTCTTGAAACGAAATACATGATTTCTTTGATAGAAGGGGTATTAAGAATTTTTGATAGGCATGGAGAAAGGGAAAGAAGACATAAAGCCCGGTTAAAATTTTTAGTTAATTCAGTAGGAGTAGAGGCATTTTTGGAGTTGGTAAAAGAAGAACAAAAAGCGCTGGGATATTCTGAATATGAAATAAATACTTCGGCTTTTGAGTCCGAGATTCACTTACCGGATTTAGAGAATCCGGATATTAGAGTGGACCATGACCATGACAGTGAAAAAGCCTTTGAATTGTGGAAAAAAACAAATGTGTTCCCACAGAAGCAAGAGGGACTATTTGCCATTGGCATTAAAGTTCATTTGGGTGATTTTTATACAGATAAGGCTCGAAAGCTTGCTGATTTAATTAAGAATTTTGCAGGAAATGAACTGAGATTTACACTCCGACAAGACATACTTATTCGACATGTCCGAGAAGATTTGCTTCCATTTTTCTATCAGGAATTAAAAAAGTTGGATTTTGTTGATCCGGGCTATAATAGCACGAAGGACATTACCGCCTGCCCGGGAACTGATACATGCAACCTGGGAATTGCCAGCAGTACTGGCATTGCGCGGCAATTAGAGAATGTTATTGAAAACGAATATCCACAGTACATTCAAAACAATAATATGACGATCAAGATCAGTGGATGCATGAATGCGTGCGGACAGCACAATATGGCTCATATTGGCTTTCAGGGGATGAGTATGAAAGCCGGTAACCTCACTGCTCCGGCGTTTCAGGTATTGCTGGGTGGTGGCGTACTCGGTAATGGCAATGGTAGATTCGCCGAAAGAGTAATTAAGATTCCCAGTAAAAGGGGACCTGAAGCACTACGCAGGTTATTCAATGATTTTGAATCTGGAGCGAATGGAGAAGAAAGCTTCCCATCTTATTATGACAGAAGGGGAAAAATGTATTTCTATAATTTGTTAAAAGATTTATCCAATGCTACCAATCTTACCCCAGAGGACTTTGTTGATTGGGGACATGAAGAAAACTACGTGAAAGAAATAGGAATAGGAGAGTGTGCAGGCGTAGTAATTGACCTGGTGACTACATTGCTTTTCGAAAGTGAAGAAAAGATTGATTTGGCAAAAAAATCTTTTGAAGCAGAAAGTTGGGGTGACGCAATCTATCATTCTTATGCATCCATGGTCAACTCTGCAAAGGCCATAATGACTTCTGATGGTCTCAAGACCAACAGCCATGCAAGCATTGTTAAGGGTTTTGACGATTACTATGTTTCAGATGGAAAAATATTTTTAGAAACCGCATTCAAAGACCTGATTTATCAAATCAATCAGAATGAACCCAGTGAGGGGTTTGCTAAATCTTACCTGGACGATGCGATAAGTTTTTATCAAAAAGTAGATGGTTTTAGAGTAAAAGAATTAGTAGATGCTGAAGCCTAAATTTACCTTGGTAGGTGCGGGTCCGGGTGACCCCGAACTTTTCACCTTAAAAGGCGTGAAAGCACTTGCATCTGCGGATGTGGTACTTTATGACGCATTGTTAGACAAAGAATTGCTCAATTTTGCCCCTCAAGCCAAAAAAATATTTGTGGGAAAGCGAAGTGGATTTAAAGTTTATAGTCAAGAAGAGATCCATGAGCTCATCGTAAAATATGCCTTCTCTAATGGGCATGTGGTTCGCTTAAAAGGTGGGGATCCATTTGTATTTGGAAGAGGTTCAGAAGAAATTGACTATGTATCCAATTTTGGAATTGAGGTTGAATTAGTTCCTGGAATAACCTCTTCTACAGCTGTTCCGGCAAGCTTGGGAATAGCAGTTACACAAAGACATATTGCGGAAAGCTTCTGGGTTATTACGGGAACAACCACAGAACGAAAACTATCTGAAGATTTGATTGTGGCTGCTCAAACCACTGCTACGGTCGTGGTTTTGATGGGATTCGGTAAACTAAACCAGATCACTAAAATCTATCAGGAAATGGATAGAGGCGATACTGCTGTGGCAGTCATTCAAAATGGAACCAGGAAAGATGAATGCAAAGCAGTGGGTACCTTTGACAACATCCTTGAAGAAGTCAAACTCAATCAGGTGTCCACCCCGGCAATTATTGTGATTGGAGACGTGGTAAAGGCATCGAATAAACTCAGAGACGTCTACGAAAAGGTGCAAATACAGAATAAACTAAAGATTGCATGATGGAACGAAATAAACTATATCCTATTTTTCTTAAATTAAGTCAACTAGATGTGTTGATCGTAGGTGGTGGATTTGTGGCTGAGGAAAAGCTTACTTTTTTGTTAAAATCCAGCCCGGATGCAAACGTAGATATGATTGCTACTTTCTTTAGAGAAGGGACACAATCAATTGCGAAGACAGGAAATGTTACCATGACGGAAAAACCCTATGATCAGTCTGATTTGGATGATCATCAAATCGTTATAGTAGCGACAGATAATGAAGCACTGAATAAGGAAATTTATGATCAATGCAAAGCCCGAAATATCCTGGTTAATGTAGCTGATAATCCTCCTTTGTGTGATTTCTATATGGGAGGGATTGTAACCAAAGGAAACGTAAAGATTGCGATCTCTACCAATGGGAAATCACCAACTACAGCGAAGCGCTTGCGCCAGTTTTTTGAAGAGGTAATACCGGAAAAAGTAGATGAAATGGTACTCAACCTGGATGCTTACCGCAAAACCTTGAAAGGAGACTTTGAAGAGAAAATGGAAAGGCTCAATGAGTTGACCAAGGGCTTAATAGGTAAGGATTGATTCCAATCATGGATGTTTTACGACCAAAAATATAGCCTTTGAGCCGATGTAGTTTAAACGTATATTATAAAATTATTTTCTTAAATATAAAAATTCCGAGCGTTAAAATCCGTTGTTAGAGACGTAACTCGGATTATTAACCATAAATTCAACGTGTTACCTCATCTCAATGAATAACACCCGAATTTTTCGGGCTAATTAATTTCATAAGTTGCTTTGGGTATTAAAGGCGCTTTTTCAGAGAATTTCTTAACCTTGCCGCATGGCATTTCTCTCGGATGTTGCGGATTACTTACTTGGTAATTATTCCAATAGGTTAGGAGATTGTACGGTGGTTTTTCCTAACAGAAGGTCAGGCCTGTTTTTAAAAAAGTACCTCTCCTCAAGAGTGTGCAAACCTGTTTGGTCTCCCCTAGCATTAAGTTTAGAAGATTTTCTCCTCCGGTTTTCGGACATTCAAAAAGCGGATTCACTAACGCTTGTTTTTGAGTTATATAAAGCTTTTAAGATCCATCAGAAAAGAGTGGAGGGGTTTGAGTCCTTTTATTTCTGGGGCGAAATGTTATTAAAGGATTTTGAAGAGGTGGATCATTACCTCATCAATCCGGAGCAGCTGTTTAAGTACGTGAAGGACGATAGGCAATTGGCGGAGGACTTTTATTTCTTGAATGAAGATCAGGAACGGATTATTAAAAAATTCTGGCAGGAGTTCTTACCTACTTCTACTAAAACGCAAGCTCAGTTTATAGAGACCTGGCGGATTTTGTACCCTGTTTATACCACTTTTAAAGAGCAGATAAAGAGCCAGGTAATAGGATACACTTCACATATTTATCGAGACTTAGTTGATCATCTTGATCATTTAGATTTTGATAAAAGCAAGCCGCTTCTTTTTGCCGGGTTCAATGCCCTCACAAAATCAGAAGAGGCACTCATCAAGCACTTTATCACCACCTTTAATGCGAAAATCTTATGGGACTCGGATGCATATTACCTAAAAGACGATAAGCAGGAAGCGGGTAAGTTTTTAAGGAAATACATGAAAGATGTGGTGTTGGCTTCCAGCTTTTCGAAAACACCGCCATCCAATATCATAAGCCCGAAAAAGGTGGTAGCAACAGGCGTTTCCTTAGAAATAGGACAGGCCAAGTTAGTAGGTGAAGAGATCAATAGGCTACTGGGAAGTGGTGTTAAAAAGGACGAAATAGTGATTGTCTTGCCTCAGGACTACATGCTTTTTCCGATGTTAAATGCAATTCCTGAAGAAGTGGATAAACTCAATGTTACCATGGGTTATCCGCTTAAAGACACACCTCTTTTTGGGTTGTTGGAGGCAATAATTGAAATGCAGGAAAACGCCAGTTTCTCTCCAATGAATGGGTTGTCATTTTACTATAAACCTGTACTGGATATCCTTAGCCACCCTTATCTCTACAAGGAGTATCGAAACCCATTCGATAAATTGATCTCTGAGATTAAAAAGAAAAACCAGATCCGCGTTTTTCAACAAGAAATCCTAACATTTCCATCAGCACTTTTGAAGATCATATTTCGTCAGGTAGAAGAGGAGACTCTTCCAAAGTACCTTGAAGAAATTGTGCAAGTACTTGGACAGCAGGTGATTGAGCGTTTTGGTTTAGAAAAAGAATACCTTTATCATTTTCAACAATTAGTTGCGCGTTTAGAAGAGATATTATCAACACCATCTTCGAAAGTTGAGATCAAAACCTTTAAGGGTTTATTTAGAAAAGCCACAAGAACCGTCAAAATCCCATTCAGTGGCGAACCGGTAGAAGGGCTTCAGGTCATGGGAGTATTAGAAACCAGGAATCTGGATTTTAAATACGTGCTCATGCTAAACATGAACGAAGACATTTTTCCTTCCGCAAAGCAATCCGGATCGTTTATTCCCCACAGAATAAGAAAGGCGTTCGATCTTCCGACCTTTGAAACACAAGACGCTATTTATGCCTACCTGTTTTATCGACTGTTTCAAAGTGGAAAGCACCTGTCTTTCTACTATAATATGTATGCCGATTTTGGTTTAAGCGGAGAAGTAAGCCGTTTCATCAGGCAGGTGGAACTGGAGAGTGGCCTGAAAGTGCAATGGAGGAAACTTAGCAATGCTATCAGAATAAATCAGGGTAAACCTATTTCAATAGAGACCTCGGATCAGGTATTGGATAGGCTGGCCATCTATACAGATGCTGTTCCGAAAAAAGACCAGCGAAGAGTTTCAGCATCTGCATTGAATATTTACCTGGATTGCAAGCTTAAGTTTTACTTTAGATATGTATTAAAGCTTTTTTCCGGCGATAAAATGAGTGAAGAGCTGGATGCACGTCATTTTGGGAATGCACTTCATAAAACATTGGAGTATCTATACCAAGATACAATGAAAGAAAAAGGATCCAGGGTCATCGATAAAAATGACTTTTTTAGGCTGGAAAACTCCGTGGAAGGTGCTCTTGAAAAAGCTTTTAAAGAGGAATTTGGCATGTCTGATAAAAAACGTTTCGAGTTCAAAGATCGAAATGTTGTCATGGCTGAGATCATTAAAAAATATGTGAAGCAAGTGCTTTTGATGGATAAACAATACTCCCCTTTTCAAATCTTAAGCCTGGAAGATGAGGATAAGTACGAGAGATACATCTCCATAAATGCTAATGGAAACAACATCAACGTGAAGTTAGGAGCCGATATAGATAGAGTGGACATGAAGGAGGGAATGGTTAGAGTGTTAGATTACAAAACAGGAAGAGATGAAACAGAGATTGGTAACATTGAAAACCTTTTCAAGTCAAAAGTACAGCAGCAATATAAAGCAGGTAGAAAGGCCGGATATCAGACCTTTTTTTACGCCTGGCTCTATGCTTCAAAATATGGACTTGAAAATGCGATCATTCCCGGTCTGATTAACATTAAGGAGTTTTTTCAACCTAATTTCGACTTTCGATTAAAAAGCAACACGAGTCCCATCACGGATGCCAGAAGCTACTTACCCATCTTTGAGCAAAAGATGAAAGAGCTTTTGAACGAAGTTTTCGATGCGAAAATACCCTTTGATCAGACGGAAGATCTAACCAAGTGTATCTTTTGTGATTTTAGAGGGATTTGCGAACGATAGCCTCCTGAATTACTTTCAAAAAGTGCAATAATGTGATGAAATTGAACCTAAAAATTCAATAGCAAATCCATATCAATTACCGGATGAATTGGTCTGCCGATACGGTTGATCCCAAATTCTATGCGTTCCATCGAAAATAGAACGCTATACCTATAAATATTTCATCTCTAGAGTTGTATAAATAAAGTGAAAATCAAGAACCCCTCTCCATTGTCTAAAAAATTTCACTTAGTAAGGGTGATGAAAGCCTATGGTTATTAATAAGTCCTAAACCATTTGAACGAAAAAAGTTATGGCAAAAAATTATGTAATCGACGGAGCAAAAATAAAGTTTAACTCGCATACAGGAACTTTTAAAGTGCTTGCCGATGTACCTAAAATACAAGACAAGCTTGCAGGTACTATAATTGAGAAAGCTCCTTTAAATTTCATCTTTGATGATGGTTTTATGTTA
>JBCCLN010000049.1:0-20390 GCA_039026865.1 Bacteroidota bacterium
AAATGAATAGCCTCTTTCATTTTCTGTTGATTTTGATATTTATCCACATATTCACGAACCTTTTCGGACACATCGTCTACTGCATCTACTCCGGATTCATAGAGTTCCTTGGCGGTTTTTTTAACCTGTTCAAATATTTTTGACGATTCCTCTTTCACCGTTTGAGATCCTTCAACTACATCTTCTTTAATATTGTCAAATATTGATTTTACTGAGATTTTCTTCTTATTCATTATAAGTGTGTAGTTCAAAATTTTCAATGAAATTATACTTAATCAAAAAAGGCCTCGCCTCTTTAAAGAAGCGAGGACTTAAACTTTTAGTTTCTGATTTTATTCTTCCAATATAATGGATCTTTCAACAGCGTTAAATGGCCCCGTGATCAAATTTCCATCAACATCTACCAGTTCTAGTTTGATCGTATTTTCTCCCATGGGGAGTCCTTCAATAAAATAGGGTGCCCATTCATCAATTGTAAATTCTTTCCCATTGATCGTAGCTTTTATTTTATTTCCGCCGGGAGAAATCGTTTCGTTAAGCAGATAAAAATCCAACATTACCGTTTTAGTGTCTGCCCCTTTATAGGTTCCTTTCGGTCGGCTGTAAAAAAGATGTGGAGCGGTAAGATCAGCAGAATCTGGCTCAACGTCTCCCAAGGTTATATTCTCGATAAAGAATGCTTCTTCACTTTTTATACTTTCATGATAGGATCTGGAAAGGAAGGCTAAAACTACATAATTTCCTGCTTCCAATTCATCTGGAACATCAGACATATAGTGAGCGGCGTAAGGACCATTATTTACAATGTAATGGATATGCTGCCCTTTACCTGAATTAGCTATTCCTCTTGTAGAAGCATCAACCGTTTGAGCGCCCAGTTCATAATTTCCTACTTCAAAGCTGTAGTTCAAAGCATATAGAGAATCAGTTTCTTCAATAGTAAGTCCGGCTTTAATAAGTGACGCATCAGGAAACTCTGGAGAGGCAGGGGCTTTTGTTAAGGTAATCTCTGTTGCTTCCTCTGTAACACTGTTTTCTGATTCTGACTCACCAGAGCTTGTTTTTGGTGAGCATCCAATCCCTAACAATACACTAATTGCAACGATCAATAAATTTTTCATGGTTTTCATTTTGTAGGTTTTACTGGTTTTTAGTTCAAATTTAGATATATGGTGCATTAACAAAAAAAACCATGAACCGTTTGGATCATGGTTTGATCTCATCTGTTATTCCATTATTGAGCCTTTATTCCCATTATTTTTATTTCTAATGAGTTCATCCAGGCCCGACAGTGTGGTATGCCGAAATATTCTTGATCAATTTTCATTTTTTAAAAAGTTTCTTAATACATAATTAAGAATACCGCCGTGCTTGTAGTATTCTACGTCCACACCGGAGTCAAGCCTAAGTTGGGCTTTGAATTCGATCAAAGAACCATCAGGTTTACTGGCAGTTACGTCTACAATTTTACCAGGGGTCAAATTAGTGGAAAGTCCGCTTATGTTGAAGGTCTCGTTTCCTTCTAAGCCTAGTATTTCCTGGTTTTCTCCTTCCATAAATACCATCGGTAAAACACCCATTCCTACCAGATTTGATCTATGTATTCTTTCAAAGCTTTCAGTGATAACTGCTTTCACCCCTAGAAGCCGTGTACCCTTAGCTGCCCAATCTCTGGAAGAACCTGATCCATATTCTTTACCACCAATCACCACAAGCGGAGTTCCTGTATTTTGGTATTTCATTGATGCATCATAAATCGTCATTTCTTCACCTGTTGGCATGTAAGTAGTCCAACCACCTTCACGGGTTGCTAGCTTGTTTTTGATCCTTACATTGGCAAATGTTCCTCTCATCATTACTTCATGATTTCCCCGCCTGGATCCATAAGAATTAAAGTCTTTTTTCTCAACACTATTATCAACCAGATATTTTCCAGCGGGATGCTCAGGCAAGAATTTTCCAGCAGGAGAAATATGGTCAGTAGTAACCATATCACCTAATTGAAGTAAAACTCTCGCGCCTTGGATATCTTTTGGTTCGTGCACCGTTTCGGATATATTTTTAAAAAACGGAGCTTCTTGTATATAGGTAGATTTGTTATCCCATTCATACGTTTGTCCTCTTGGGGCTTGAAGGTTTTGCCATGCCTCGTCACCATCGAAAATAGTATCGTATGTAGTTTTATAATCCTCAGGTTTAACCACTTGAGTTACCACCTCCATAATCTCTGAGGATGATGGCCAAATATGCTTGAGATATACTGGATTTCCCTCTCTATCATTTCCAAGCGCGTCATTATTCATATCAAAGTCCATGGTTCCTGCTAATGCATAGGCAACCACAAGCATTGGGGAAGCCAAGAAATTCATTTTTATATTCGGATGGATTCTAGCTTCGAAGTTTCTGTTGCCAGACAGTGCTGAACACACCACCATATTATTATCAATTACCGCTTTCTGCACCTCTGGGATCATATCACCGGAATTCCCGATACAAGTAGTACAGCCATAACCTACGGTATGAAATTTTAATGCATTTAGCTCTTTAGAAAGATCAGATTTATCGAGATATTCAGTTACTACTCTTGACCCCGGAGCAAGTGAACTTTTTACCCATGGTTTTATTTGTAACCCTTTTTCATTGGCCTTTTTCGCAATGAGACCGGCGCCGATCATCACATTAGGGTTAGAGGTGTTGGTACAAGAAGTAATGGCGGCGACTACTACTGCAGCTTCATTCAATATGAAATCGCCATAATCTTTGGTTGATACGTTGATGCTTTGTCTTTTTGAGTCAAAATCATTTAACAGGTTATTAATTTGTGACTGGGCATTTCGCAGCAAAATTTTGTCTTGCGGACGTTTAGGGCCAGAGATAGTTGGTTCTACTGTTCCTAAATCTAACTCAATAATATCTGTATATTCAATTTGAGCTGAATCGTCTCTCCAAAGCATATTTTCTTTGGCATAGGCTTCTACCATATCGATGTGGTCTTCCGGACGACTGGTTTTTCTCATATAATCTAGTGTTTGATCGTCGATTGGCCAGTGCGTATCCGTACATCCAAATTCCGGAGACATATTGGATATGGTTGCTCTATCTGTGACAGCCAGATTTTTCAATCCAGGTCCAAAGACCTCTACGATCTTACCTACTACTCCGTAGTCTCTAAGCAATCTGGTAATAGTAAGAACAAGGTCTGTAGCAGTGGTGCCTTCAATCATCTTACCGGTAATCTTCAATCCGATTACTTGAGGTAGAATCATATAGATTGGCTGGCCCAGCATCGCTGCTTCTGCTTCAATTCCACCAACTCCCCACCCCAGAACGCCAATTCCGTTTACCATGGGGGTGTGAGAATCCGTACCCACTAACGTGTCAGGAAATAAATATCCATCTCGATCAATCACTCCTTTTGCCAGATATTCCAGATTCACCTGATGGCAAATACCCATACCAGGAGGAACCACACTAAAGTTAGTAAATGCTTGCTGACCCCATTTTAATAATTTATATCTTTCCTCATTACGCTCATATTCTAAATCAACATTCTTTCTGTAAGCATCTAAAGTACCAAAATGATCGACAACTACTGAATGGTCAATGACCATATCTGCAGGAACTACTGGGTTAGTTTTGGATGTGTCTTTTCCTTTTCTTGCAACCTCAGCCCTGATGGAAGCGATATCTACAACTGCAGGAACTCCGGTGAAATCCTGCATTAGAACCCTAGCAGGACTGTAGGGAATATCTTTCTTATTAGCGGTTTCTTTCCAATTTAGTATGGTTTCTAAATGTTCTTCAGTCACCGCGAAACCATCGTAATTTCTAACGGCGTTCTCGAGTAAAATGCGAATAGAATAAGGTAGCTTCTTCACTACAGGTTTCTTCTTCGCCAATTCAAAAAGACTGAAATATTTTTTTTCCCCAATCTGGGAATGCAATTTTTTTTCTATTCCAAAAAAATCCTGAGGCATATAAAATGTTATTTGATTAACGATATTCCCTTTAGCCGGAGGCAAAGATAATTGATTTAGCTTTTGATTGATTCTAAACAAGAATTGCTATAAATACGTTTTATGTAAAACAACAATTAATATAACTGACTCCGAATTTCATTTGTATTTAATTTTAACAATACATTTATAATTTTGATCTAACTACATTTCTTAAACTTGGTTTTTCAAACTTCTTTGATGTATCTGATTTCACAAAGCTCTCAGCCAGCATACGGAATTTAGTAGTTATTATTCTTCATTGATTTTTTGTTGAGATGACCTATTTATTCTTTGCTTAGCTCGCATTATTCACCACAACTAGTGGCAGGTTGATTCAAGTAATTGATTTACAGAAGTTGAATATTCATACAGACAGAATGATTTTTGATTCCTCAAATTTGGGGAACGATGTGGTTCTCTCATTCAAAATCAATTACCTCCTATTCAACATGTTACCTCGTCTCAATGAATAACACCCGAATTTTTCGGGTCAAGGCAATTGCCGCCTTCTCCACTCCTTGTTCAATTCCATCTTTAAATGCTTTATCCAAAGAGTTTTGGAGAGGTCCCGATAGTATTTCAGGGCTTTCCTCATAATCATTTAGCTGCTTGTGATTGAATTCGTCACTTTCAGAGGTCTCAAAAAGCTGATCAAATTCTGTTCTTTTAGCTTTCCGGGTACTCCGGTACTCGGTCTAGTTTGTTAGGGTTTCTCAGGATGTACAGCCACTTATCAAACTTGGCCTTTAGTTCTTGGACATTTCCGGATAGATGAAAGTAAGACTGTCATAAAATATCTCGCAGGTTTCCCGATCCATTAGTTTTATATCGTATGAGCATTTATCCAGTTTCTCCTTTCCCTCCCCAAAGATAAAATCAAGGATGGCGTGGGTGTGAATCGTATGAAGCCGATAGTTCAAGTTTTAACCGCTTGGCTTGTTTGCGGATGGGGAAGGTGGCCTAGTAGACTGTCCGGTCTTTCAAAAAAATTCTGTTTGGTTTTTGTAATTCGACGATGAAGGATTCCTGATTATTTCTCAATCAGGGTTTTACATTCCATCCAAAATTCGGGTAAGGATCAAATCACCATTAAATTCATAGGCTTGCATGATTGCTGGGGGAAGTTAGCTGCTCTATGTTGCTTTTACAATGCCAAGCTGAACTGTGCTTTTGAAATTAACGTAGAGATAGTAAAAACTCCATTGTGTCTACCTTGTCTGCGTAATCCCAAAGTTCTGGTCGTTGAGTTTTTCCAAAGGGAAGATAATTTTGACCTACAATACATTGAACCTTATCATTTTTTCCCTCTAGCATGGAAAGCAAGGCTTGTTCATCTCGGTACTCTTGATGATAAAGTACACTTACAGGAGAAACCAAATCTTCAGTAGAAGAAACCAGCAGAAATCCTGTATCTAAATGGGGGGTCTTGTTAACTAAATAGATAGATTTATAGTAATCGTAGTTATTTCGGTATTTATGGTGATTGATAATTCCTTTGTAATTCTCAAAATAGGGAAAAATAGTTCTGATATCGTATCCCTCAGGTGTAAATACTTTAGATACATTCCGACATCCTAGTCCAAAATATGAAAAGATATCTTCACCTAGTCTTCGGAGCTCAGCGTTTGATTCCTCTCCGGTAATAATTGAAATAGAGGTTCTATTCTTGCGGATTATTGCAGGTATGTCCTTAAAATAATATTCAAAATACCTGGCAGTATTATCACTTCCTGTAGCGATGATAGCGTCTATCCCTTTTAATTTATTTCTTACCTCTACTTTTTTTTTGAATCTTGGCTCGATTGCTAAAATCCAATTAATCATACTCTGAGTGAGATATTCATCATCACTGCTAGGTTTGATGGCTGCGAAATGACCAGATATCAAAACAGATAACAAATCATGAAAACCAACTAGGGGAATGTTTCCCGCCATCACAATACCAATTATTTTAGTTAAATGGTTTTGAAGTTTATATCGGTTAGTCCACCGCTTAAGTTTCTCTTCCTGCAGTAAGAAAGCGATACCTTTTAGCGCATTAGCCACCTGATCAAAGGTGAACCAACCGTTTGCTTGGCGCGCTTTCGATGATAGTTCTTCAATCTCATCTTGAGTCAATTCGGAGATCTTTTTTCCAAGTTTGGACATTGCTTTCAATCGCTCCTCTTTCTGCATAAGATTCAAATTCGAGTATTTTTTCTGATTGAGACAGAAACTTATTGCGATTAGTTTTGTTCTTTCTGAAAATATAAGAGTGAGGTTATGGCTATTGTTATAACAGACGAATGTATTAACTGTGGTGCATGTGAGCCCGAATGTCCTAATACAGCTATATATGAAGGCGGTGTGGAATGGAAATGGGCAGACGGAACTGATCTGGAAGAAATAGAGTTAGAAGATGGCACCTCCGTAAATGCTAAAGAAATTCAAGACCCTGTATCGGATGAATTTTATTATATAGTACCGGGTAAGTGTACTGAATGTACTGGTTTTCACGAAGAGCCTCAATGTGCAGCCGTGTGTCCAGTAGATTGCTGTGTTCCTGATCCTGATTATGTAGAAACTGAGGAAGAACTCGAAGCAAAAAAGGAGTGGTTGCATCTTTAATCATCTCATTTTTTTCCGTTTGATCAAATAGGCTCCTAGCACTTTATCGTATGCATCATTGCTATTGATAGGAACGAAGTCTATCTTCATCATTCCACATCTTATTTTTAAATCATAATAGAATTTATGCATTGATTTTTGGTAGTGGTCCTTTAGTTCCCAAGGATTTACCCTTACAGATTCATCAGTCTCAAGGTCAATGAACTTGTATGGGCGATCCTCAAACTCAAATTTTAGTTCGCTTTTGTAATCTGAAACATGAAAAAGTATTACTTCGTGCTTGTTATGTTTTAAATGCTGGAGGGCTTTAAGCAGATCGTCTTCATTTTCGTTTTGAAACATGTCGGTGAAAATGACTATTAATGATCTTTTGTATGATTTTTTGGCAATTTGATGCAAAACATTAGCAATGTCTGTTTTTTTCCTCGGCTGTTGTTTACCCAGCTTGGAAAGCTGAGAAAGTAAAGTGTTTAGATGAGATCGTGTGTTTCTGAGCTCTGTCTCACTCTCTAGAATATCTGAGAAAACAGACAAACCTACTACGTCACGTTGTTTCGTGAGGAGATATGCAAGTGCCGAAGCCGCAAAAACTGAAAACGTTAGTTTATCCTTCCCCGGAATAGGATAATGCATGGATGCAGAATTGTCTAGCAATATCTTGCAACGTAAGTTAGTCTCTTCCTCATACTGTTTTGTGAATAATTTATCGGTTCGGGCATAGACTTTCCAATCCATATGTTTGGTGCTCTCTCCATAATTGTAAAGTTTATGTTCTGCAAATTCTACTGAAAATCCGTGATAGGGTGATTTGTGCAGACCTGTGATGAACCCATCAACCAATTGTTTGGCAATTAACCCAAGATTTTCAAACTGGTTTATTTCAGAAATACTTGTATTCATACACTATTATAACCTTTAGGCTTAATAAGTTTTGTTGTAAAATAGGAGAATGCTTTATATTTAACATCATTAATTCAAAAAATACCTAACAAAAACATTAACATCGTGGAAGAGAATAAAGAAAAAGGAAGAGAAGAGATCTATTCAGAGAGAGTAAAAGCGGGTAAGCGTACGTACTTTTTTGATGTGAAAGCGACCAGATCAAATGATTATTATCTTACTATCACAGAAAGTAAAAGAAAACCAAAAGATGATGGTTTTTACTATGAAAAGCATAAAATCTTCTTATACAAAGAAGATTTTAATAAATTTATGAAAGCCCTAAACGTAACAGTTGATTACGTAAAAGATGAGCTAATGCCGGAAGTAGATTTTACACAATTTGATTATGATGAAGAAGCGCATGAAGTTGTTGATATTTCAGATTCAGATTCAGACTTAAAATGGGATTGAATCACCTCTAACTAAGTATGAAGAGAGAAAACCTCGACGTTAATGTTGAGGTTTTTTTGTGCAATTTTGCGATCCTTAAATGAATAGCTAAATGTTTTATGGGTTTAAAATGCGGTATCATAGGACTGCCAAACGTGGGTAAGTCTACGCTTTTCAATGCTTTATCAAATACGAAAGCAGAAGCTGCCAATTTTCCTTTTTGTACTATCGAACCTAATGTTGGAGTAATCACCGTACCTGACGAAAGACTAAAAATTTTAGAAGACCTGGTAAAGCCAAGAAAAGTCATACCTACAGTCATCGAGTTTGTAGATATCGCAGGATTGGTGAAGGGTGCCAGCAAAGGAGAGGGACTTGGCAATCAATTTCTAGCAACGATTCGGGAAGTAGATGCAATCATTCATGTAATCAGGTGCTTTGACCATGATAATATTGTTCATGTAGCCGGCAAAGTAGATCCTGTTGAAGATAAAGAAGTGATTGATTTAGAACTCCAGCTAAAGGATTTAGAGTCAGTTGACAAAAGGATTCAGCGGATTGAGAAAATTGCTAAATCAGGAGATAAAAAAGCGAAAGCAGAACATGAAGTATTGGTTCCGGTCAAAAAACATCTGGAAAAAGGAAAGAATCTTCGCTCTCTGGAGATGGATGAAGAGCGCAGAAGTTTAGTTAAGAGGCTTCAGCTGTTAACTGATAAACCTATTATTTATGTTGCTAACGTAGAAGAGGAAGCAGTAAATTTCGGTAACAGATGGAGTGAAAAATTAAAAGAAAATATTGCAAAAGAAGAGGCGCAAATGATTATTATCTCTGCTGGACTAGAAGCGCAAATTGCAGAATTAGATGATGAAGAAGAGAAACGGCAATTTTTGGAAGCGTATGGCTTAAAAGAATCTGGGTTGAATAGTCTTATTGAAGCCTCTTACACATTACTTGATTTGATCACTTATTTCACCGCCGGAGAACAAGAAGTAAGAGCATGGACTATCAAAAAAGGATGGAAGGCCTCTAAAGCGGCGGGAGTCATCCACACAGATTTTGAAAAGGGTTTTATTAAAGCTGAAGTCATTAAAATCCCTGACTATAGACAATATAAAACGGAGGCAGGATGTAGAGAGGCCGGAAAATTGGCTATTGAGGGAAAAGAATACATCGTGGAAGATGGGGACGTGGTGCACTTCAGGTTCAATGTCTAAAGGTCTATAGGTATTTCCAATGACCAAATGGTATTTCCAATAAAAATTTATTCATTCTCGGTTGGTATGCTAAGGAAGGTATGACATAACAAGTGTGTATTCCCGACTTACTCCTTCGGTGAAATTTACCTAACTTTTTTCAAAGACATAAACGTCTTGCTAATATTGTTGAGTGCTTTGCTATTGCTCAAATTTTTCTGTGAAAATAGCAATAGCTTAAAATTTTTTTGTTGACTTGGCTTTCATCTTTTCTTTCAAATAACTAATTCTTCGACTATTGCAACACCGTCGTATACTCTATGATAGGAATGAATTTCCTAATGGCATTTCCTATTGATTGTACTTTGAAAGCTATTTCTGAGTGGCACGTATACTAATACCTTCAAACGCGCGCTAAAATTGACCAGGGTAATTTTAAAAATAGAAGTAAATGAAGTTGTGAAAGAGTGATAAGTAAAATGAGACATTTTAACCAACGGCCTCTAGTTCACTTTCGTTTACTTTCATCTCATAGAATTCAAAGAGAGCATCATTTAGAGCTTCCAACAAATCATTATCTATCTCTATATCAGGATCTAATTTCTCCATCTGTTTAAGCGAATAACCTTTTTCTCTTACAATGTCCAAACATTTAAGACAGATCCGGGTCCATGACTGCGGGCTAATGTTTTCAGTACACCAATTTTTGAAGTTACTAGCTTTGGCCATGCCTTTTTTTACAATTTAAATCCTATAATAGTGATGTCATCGTCCAAACTAGCCTTCCCCTTCCATGATTCCAGGTTAGAAATGAGGAATTGACGCTGCTCTTGCATAGACTTATCCTGAATAGATTTTAGCATCTCCTCAAATTTCTCGTAAGTAAACTTAACACCATCTTCATTTTGTTGATTGTAGTAACCATTAGAATATAAATAGTAAGAGGCATTTGGCTCAATAGCGATTTTATCTGCTATGGCATCCTCAAAATGTTCTCCACTCTCTCCTTTCAACAAAGTCAGTTTATCACCGTCAAAAACTACCATGTCCTGATTGATTCCGCTAAACTGAAGCGTATTGGCATTATGATCAAAAGCCGCCACTGAGACTTTTATACCACAATGTAACTCTGCAGAACCTGCCGCATCTATTTCATATTTGAGCTCATTAATTATCTCACCTGAATGAAATATTTTTCGATCATGTATCAGATAATTAAGAACCGAATCAGCGATTAAAGTTTTCAGAGAACCCACAATCCCTCTGCCGTCAAACTCAATTAATGCTACTACCGTATAATCTTCAGATCTAAAATTAAGTCTTGTGGTCCAGATGAATTCTTCACTGAAAAAATATTTCGACTCAAAAATTACAAAATGATCTTTAAACTGCCTGGAGAGATACCTATCATTTGGCAGCATAGATTGTTGAAGAAGGCCTGCATACCTGATACTATCGATAAGTCTTCTATTTATCTTCTTTAACTCTTCCGTGCGTTCTTTTACCTTAACCTCAAGTTGAACATTAGAATCTTCTAATTCCTTAATTTGTTCTTCGCTTTCCTTAGACTGTTGATACGTCTCTATTGCTCGTTCGAGCACTCCTTTCATCTCATCAAAATTCCAGGGTTTAGTAATATATTTAAAAATACCACATCTGTTAATTCCGTCTTTAATAGCTTCAATATCAGTGAAACCAGTTAAAATAATCTTAATAACATCTGGATGGTCCGGTAAGATCTTTTCCAGAAATTGAGTCCCAGTCATTTCAGGCATTCGCTGATCGGTGACAATTACCTGTATTTCTTCATTCTTCAATAACTCGATAGCCTCAATCGGATTAGTAGTGGTAAAGACATTGAAAAACTTTCTGAAGTTTGCTTTAAAAACTCTTAAGTTAGTTGCTTCATCGTCTACGTAGAGTAAAGCATACTTTTTTTTCTCTTTAGTTGATCTTTTTTTGGTTGTTTCTTGAATATCTTCCGTCATCACCGAATACTTACTATTGATTTAGTTGCTCTGTTCTACTTCTTCCGTTCTCTTTTGTTTGATAGGTATTTGTTTGGGTAAGGTAATGACAAATTCAGTTCCTTTTCCAACTTCACTGGAAAGATCTATTTTGCCTCCGTGTTTTTCAACAATTCCATAGGTGATAGACATACCAAGTCCTGTACCAACCCCTACTTCTTTTGTGGTAAAGAATGGTTCCCAAATTCTATCCTTTATCTCATCAGGAATTCCTATACCATTATCTTTGATTCTAACAGAGATTTCATTACTAGTTTCTTCTGTGTATATCTTGATCTCAGCATCTTTTTTATCTTCAGGCATTGCTTGCACCGCATTATTTAGAATATTCATAAATACCTGATTTAATTGTCCGGGGTAGCATTCAATTTCCCTCATGCTTTCATCATAATGTTTAGTAATCTCTATTTTACCTTTTGTTTTGTTTCTAAGTAGTGTAAGAGTTGCATCAATATTTTCATTAATATTAGCATTCTTAGCCTCTTCTTCATCTAATCTAGAAAATACTCGTAATCCCTTTACAATTTCAATCGTTCGCTGTACTCCATAGTTTATATCGTTGATCAAATCATCTAGCTCATCTATTATCTCATCATATTCGTGTTCTTCTTTAAGTTCTTTTACTGATTCTAGCACTTCATCTGGATCTTCACCATCATCTATTCTTGCATATTCTTCGGCAATCTCTCTCATTGATTCGATAGACATTTTCAATGACACCATACCACTAGAAATGAAGTTAATCGGATTATTAATTTCATGAGCTATTCCTGCGGTCAGCTGACCAAGTGAAGCCATTTTTTCTGAATGAACCAGTTGTGATTGAGCACCCTTTAATGATTTTAGTGCAGTAGCTAATTCTTCTTTAGATTTTTTCTCCGCATTAAGTATCGTTTGAAGTTTTTTCTCCGCTAGAAAAAGTTTTTCGTTATCCTGTAATTGTTTATCAGCTAATTCTCTTATTTCAATTTCTGATTCTTGCAACTTCTTATAGGCCAGACCCAATTCATCTTGTGCACCAATTAATCTTTCATTAATCTTGATTTGTTCTTCTGATGATTTTAAGAGTTTCGCTTCCGATTCTCTAAGCTTTTTATTCTTTAATTCTAGTTCTTTTCTTGAATAGTATAGTTTCTTATTAATGAGCTTTTGTTTCTGGACATTGAGCCTAAGTTGTCGTTCCGATTTTTTTACTTTCACGAAAGCTTTATTCGCGGATAAGTAATTGTCACTGGCAAGTTTCACTAGTGGTCTTATGATAAAGACCCCTTGCAAGACAAATATTAAAACAAACCCACTAAAGCCAACATACTCCGCGAGACCCAAACTTGCTCTTCTATTCTGAGCATTGTTGATAAAATACTCTGTGATTTTTTCATTTGACTCTTGATAATCGTTTATTCTATTCACAAGCTGCGAAATCACACGACGAAGTGCTGCATAATTTACGTCTGTATCTATTCTGTTTTGAGGAAATGGAATTTCCAGTAAATCTGATGTTGATGAGCTGATATCTATATGTAATAACTTAATATCCTGTTGTAAATCAGCATACTCCTCAGTCTGAAAAGATTGATTTAGATTCACTTTTTCACTTCCTTTATTTAGTGATTGATAACCTAACTCCCACTCAGGATAAATACGACTTAGTTCTCTTCTAAAAAATTCGTATTGGTTTTTATTTCTGGAGTAGCCCATCCCCAATGCATTTTTAACGATCTGCTGCGCTTTAGTAGATTGAGAGACAGAAGTCTGAACTAAACGAGGGTCTTGATTAAATGAATCAATAATTTGCTCTTGAAGAACGAAGACGTAATAAGCTACGACACTGATCAATAATACCGTCGTCAGAACAAAAACATTGACGTATAAATCTTTTTTTAACATTATTTATTATGGTTGATTTAATTCTTAACAAATATTTTTAGACCAATTAAGAGGTTATAATTCTATATGAACAATCTAAAATTAATCGGAATTGAATCCGTTTGAATTGAAATAATCCGATTAAAGCATAGTTTGTTTTTTAATATCTAGTCATTTATGAGGTAATAGTAAGTTTCACTCTATACTAAAATAACAAGAATTAGATAAAATCCTTTTAATTTTTTTTGATTCAATGTGATATAAAGATCATAATTTTACTAACAATTTATCAATTTTGAGTTATTTACACGTATCCTTAAATAATTGAAAGCCATATCTTAATTTAAATTAGTTAAACATTTAGTTTAATTAATCATTAGTTTTTACTTTTTATTAGTCAAAGTATTACACCTATTGCATGGATTATCTGAGAAGCTACAAAAACATCTATGATCAAAACATTATTTTAATGTATAAAGGGGAACTAACCTTTGACCTTGTAACTGCTATGATAGGCACGATAGAAGAAAGATTAGAAGAGTTAGAACAAGACAGAAAAGTGAAGAAGAAATTCTACAATGTAGCTACGGAATGTATCCAGAATTTATATTATCACCTAGATGAGGTGAACGCAGACGGTGTGAGAGTTAGTAGTTATGATTCTAATTCAGCTCTCATTATGATCTCAGCCAGAAAGAGATTTTATAGTCTTCAAACCGGTAATTATATACCAGCAGAAAAAACTAAGGAAATACGAAAGAGACTCGATGACATTAATGCGGTGGATGCCCATGAACTTAGAACATTGTATAAAAAAGTATTAGCGGAGCAGGAATTTTCGGATAAAGGGACAGGAGGTTTGGGTTTCATTGACATAGCAAGAAAAACGGGAGGACAAAAATTAAGATACAAATTTCAGCCGGTAACCGATAGGGTAAGTTATTTCACTTTCCAAATTCGGCTACCACGAGTGAAACTGGATCAATAACGACTTAAAAACGAGCAAATCTTCAAAATGAAAAAAGTACTCATCGAACCAACGCGAACCACACCATTGGTCAAATTTGACCCTGATGAAGGCTTACTTGAGATGAAAGGAAGATCAAGTCCTGAAAACTCGATTCAGTTCTACCAACAAATCCTGGATAACCTAGATGAATTTACAAAATTGGGGGGTGATAGCTTCACAGTAAATATGGCTTTCGAATATTTTAATACTAGCTCCTCAAAGTGCCTGTTTGATGTTTTCAAAAGATTAAGCAAAATCAATGAGTCTGGCAAAGAAATCACCATCAATTGGTACTTTGAGGAAGGTGATGATGACATGATGGAGGCAGGCGAAGATTACAGCGACTTGCTTGACCTTGATTTTAATTTCTTCGAAATTGAAGATGAAGATTTGTGAGTACTAAAATTAAATGGACAGCAACAAAGAGCTTTATTACGATGAAATAGAAAGTCTGAGAAAATTCAGAGCAAAGATTGAAACACACGCAATCTATAAGGAAGAATTGGATTCCTTTTCAGATGCATACGAAGAACTAGTTGCGCAGGCGAAAGTAATTACCCGGGTATCTGACAGGCTCCAGAAAAAACTAGACAATGCAAATATTCAGATCCGGAAACAAAACAAGGAAATAAGGAATAAAAATATCCAGTTAGCCGATACGATAGATCAATTAGCAAAAGCAGAAGTGGGAAAAAGGGCATCTACTATTATGCTTACTGTGGCAGTGATTCTTTTTATTTTAGAGCAAATTTTCATTGAACCTATCATTGATAAAAATATTAATGTCCCATATGTAGGGCTTGGTATTCTGGCACTTCTTTTCTTCGCAGTAAAATTTTTTGAAGGAGCCCTCGAAAAATACTTCATGGATCAGGAGAAAAAGAAAATTCTTGCGGGAGAAAATCAAGCCATAGAAACATGACCTCCGATCAACACAAGCTTGCCAAGAAAATCTCCAAAGGAACGTTGTTCTCTTTTTATCTATTTTGTAACCTGCCCATGGGATGGATTGCGGGCCTTAGAATCAAAGAAATCAATGAAAATAGATGTATCACTTCTGTTCCATTTAAATGGCTTACCAAAAATCCATTTCAATCCATTTATTTTGCTGTTCAAGCTATGGCAGCAGAATTATCTACAGCCACTACTTGTTTACTCGCAGTTCAAGGACAAAAACCATCAATTGCCTTTATTATCGTCAATTTGGAAGCAAATTTCACCAAAAAAGCAACTGATAAAGTTTTTTTTGTTTGCGAAGATATAGATAAAGCTTTTGACGCTGTGAAGAGATGTATAGAAACAGATGAAGCTACTGAAGCTACCTTTAAATCTATAGGTAAAATGAAAGATAATACCATTGTATCCGAATTTGAATTTACATGGTCATTTAAACAGCGTAAATCATAGATCTTTTAGCAATATATTCATTTCAGAATTTTTCCATTGGACTTCTATTCTTTTCAAGGAAAATTCAATATTCCGAAATACATCAGATTTATTAGAGTCAAACTCTCCTATTCCTTGAGATTCAAACTTTGATAAAATTGTGTATAAATCCATTTTATGAATATCAAAACTCGGTTGATAGGCGTGATCTTCTGAATCTATGTCAGTGATCAAACCCGATTTTTCCAAATCTCTACAAACATTCGTAATGTATCTTCTTGGAATATTCACGATGGAACTTAATTCATCCAGTTTCATAGGTCCTTCATCGTTTTCGAATTTCTTTACTATTCGATACAGCAGCAAAAGCATCAGCTTACGTCGATAGGCTAGATTCATTTTAAGTTTTTCGGAGTTCATCTCCCACTGATCTATGAATTGGATTGCATAACATATTTCTGCACCAAAAAGAACAATAAGCCAACTAATCTGTAACCAAATAAGGAAAAGAGGTAGAAACGCAATACTACCATAGATAGTATTATACCTTGCAAATGCAAATTGAAGGGAAATAAAAGCTTGTTGGTTCAATACATAAAAGGTTCCCGCTATAATCCCGGCAAGAAGTGCTGGAAAAAACTTTACTTTTGTATTTGGAAAAATGAGATAAAGCCCAAACAACAAAACCCAAAGAATCGTGTATGGTATAAGTTTAAGCGATAAAATGATACTAGTTCTAAGCTTCCCAAGAAACTCTATATTCGAAATGAAATCCTGCATTGTATCTTTTACAAAAACTGTAGCAGTACTGGCAACAATCATTAAGAGTGGCCCAAGTAATATTACCGAGATATAATCAGAAATTTTTCGCTCCCATCTTCTACTTTTCTTAATATTCCACATATCATTGAATGCATCTTCAATGTTCATAAGAAGCCTTATAACCGTATATATTAAAAAGACAGCAGAACTTATAGCTATGATCCCGCTACCTTTTGAGGTTAAGAGGTTTTCCACATAAGGGATTACTTGATTAAGGAGTTCAGTTTGTCCTTTGAAGTATAGTTGCAACTCATTTTCTACCAAGTTTCGGATTCCAAAAGCCTTAGCTATTGAAAATAGAAGCGCTAACACAGGCACAAGTGATAACATCGAAAGATAAGTAAGCGCAGAAGCTTTTTCAGCACATTTATCATTTATAAATTCCTTTATGGCAATAACCCATATTTTGAGAAACTCAAAAAATAGCCGTTTTCTTTTAGACAAAGACTTAATGCGAATACGCCATAAATCAACTTCGATAAAATGTTTGATTTGTATGATCTTATCAGCAATCATAAAGATCCATTTGAGGGAAAAGTTAAACAGAATTGCGTGACAGAAGAATTAGTTAGTGAAAAAGGAGGCTCCCGTGGAGGACTGGTTGAAGAAGTTTTTATTCAGAATCGGCAATCAGATTAAACCATTTCAGAAAAAATTAGTCTATCAGGGAGAAAACTCGAATCTCCTCTCAAATTTGCTTTAGCGCATAAATCCATTCAATCACTAACTTTTACAACATTAAATAGATAGTGATTATGCTACTAATGAAGTAATCATTCACTAAACAATGAAACCAAGATATCGAAAATAAGGATGATAATTTTGAGATGGCCATTTAACCCGCATTATTCACCACAAATAGTGGCGGGTTGATTCAAGTAATTGATTTACCGTAGTTTAATATTCATACTGAATGATTTTTGATTCCTCAAATTTGGGGAAGGATGTTGTCCTCTCATTCAAAATCAATTACCTCCTATTCAACGCGTTACATCATCTCAATGAATAACACCCGAATTTTTCGGGTTAATCTAATAATTGGTTAAGAGAAAAAGGTCTTGCCCCAACTCTTGGCCGGTTAATCATTTACTTAATTAAGTATGCAATTCAGACTAAATCTGCAATGGTGTATCTCTTAACGGCGTAATTCAACAAATAAGAGAGTATAAGGTAAAGCTCAGATGAAAGGCCGGTTTATTCTCTCCTCCTTGGTTGTTTACCAAAAAGTTTGATATGATATCAATTTATAAAAGTGATAACCCCGAAAGGCTATCAAACGGTCATTTGAGAGGTTCTCATAACACCAAAAATCCTATTTTTCCCTCAACCATACTGCTTAATAGAAATATTAACACTAATCTTTAATCGGCTATCTTACACAAACTTTATTTCTCAATGTCATTAGTTAAGCACGTGTTTTGGAACCAAAAAATTATCTCTGCTTATGACAGATTCTGTAACTCATTATGATCAAAAATCTCAGTATTGCCGTTTTGTGATCCTGATTTACAAGGATTTAATCCTCAGAATGAATGCCCAAAAGAAAAATACATGTAGAAGTTGATAAAAGGGTGGTAGAGCTTTCCAATTTAGATAAGGTGCTTTATCCTGATGACGAGATTGTAAAAGCTGAAATCATCGAGTATTACCTCAACCTAGCGCCTACGATTTTAAATCATGTGAGAGGAAGGGCATTATCATTGGTTCGGTATCCAGATGGAATATATGGAGAACAGTTTTTTCAAAAGCATCGTCCGGACTGGACACCAGATTGGATTGATTATAAAAGATTAGGTCAAGATCGCAAAAAAGAATACATCGTAGCTCAAGAGAAAGCGACCCTTGTTTGGCTGGCTAACCTAGCTTGTTTGGAGCTTCACCAGATTCATTCTTTTGCTGAGAGAAGTGATAAGCCAGATTACATAGTATACGATCTTGATCCTCCGGATGATGGTTCTTTTGAGTTAGAAAAGCTCAAACAAATAGCTTTCGATCTGAAAGAACTTTTAGAACGTTTCAATTATCATCCTTTTTTGAAAACAACCGGAGGCAAAGGGTTGCATATAGTCACCCCGATAGAACCTAAATACAGCTTTGAGGAAGGCTTTCAGGCGTCAAAAAAAATCGTTGTTGATTTTATTAACAAACAACCAGCTACTACCCTTCACATCAAAAAAGAATCACGGAGAGGAAGAGTTCTCATAGATATATATAGAAATAGGCCTTCTCAAACGATTGTTAGTCCTTATAGCTTGCGAGGAAAGCAAGGGGCTACGACTTCTACACCGTTAACGTGGCTTGAGCTTGAAGAGCTATCCGATCTAAAAAAGTGGAACTTAAAAACTACCCCGGGAAAAGTACTGGCTGATGGAGATCCTTGGGAACAAATAAGAGGATGGGCTGTGCCACTACACACAGATAAAAAGGCTTTAATCGTAAAAGAATTACCTTCTAATGAGCGATACAAAACACCTGAGCAATTAGAAGAATACGAAAGGAAGAGAAATTTCCAAAAAACACCAGAACCCTTGCTTTCCAAAAGGGAAGTAACAGGTAGTCGCTTTGTCATTCAGCGTCACCATGCTTCTCATTTACATTACGACCTTAGGTTAGAAAAAGATGGAGTTTTAAAGTCATGGGCGATACCACGGGGGATGCCTCCAACGCCCGGCGTAAAAAGACTAGCAGTGCAAACGGAGGATCATCCCTTAAAATACTTGAATTTCGAAGGAGAAATACCTAAAGGAGAGTATGGAGGAGGTATGATGTGGGTTTATGCTAAAGGGCGGTTTGAAATTACCAAAGAGAAAAAAAACGGGTTCTACTTTAAGCTTTCAGGAAAAGAGCTAACTGCTGAATATCGAATGCACCTGATGAAAGAAAAAGAATGGTTATTGGAACGAGTGGATACTCCGCAAGTCAATTTTCTGGATAATCCCATAAAGCCAATGCTTGCGGATGCAACGAAAAGAGTTCCTGTAGATGACTATTATTACGAGTTAAAATGGGATGGTATTCGAGCTTTAATCTATCTAAATGAAGGTCAATTAAAGATATACAGTAGAAATCAAAATGACGTCACAGAGCAGTTTCCGGAATTGAATGTACCGGAGCAAGCTTTCAGAATTAACAATGCCATTTTCGATGGGGAAATTGTGTGTTTAGACTCTGATGGAAAAGCCGATTTTAAAAAGGTAATCAAACGATTAATGAGTAAGAAAAACTTTAACTATGAGTCGAAAAGGTCCCCTGTATATTGCTATCTCTTCGATTGTCTTTACTTGGATGGTAGGCCTCTTATCCATGATCAACAAGAGCGTAGGAGAATGTGGTTAGTGGATTCAGTACGTAGGGGAGAAACCAACTATCGCATCAGTGAAAGTATGGAAAATGGTTTGGTATTTTTCGATGCAGCGAAAAAATTGGGCGTGGAGGGGATCATGGCAAAGAAGCGGGATGGAAAATACTTGATAGGAAAAAGATCAGATGTATGGATTAAAGTGAAAGTAAAACAAACAAAAGATTGTGTAATTATAGGATTTACCGAAGGAGAAGGAGATCGTAAACCATACTTTGGAAGTTTACAAATTGCTGAAGAATCTAATAAAGAACTTGTCTATCGCGGAAGAGTAGGTTCTGGTTTTGACGATAACATGCTCAAATACCTATCCGAACAGTTCAGTAAACGAATCACAAGCGATAAGTCTGTTAAAAAGGAGGTTCATGAGGAGAGAAAAACAATTTGGCTAGTTCCTGAATTAAAGTGTGAAATAGAATATTCAATGATCACAGAAAATGGAACGCTCAGAGACCCTGTCTTCAAGAAATTTATTGATTGTTAAGAGACAAGGTAAGTGAATTTTTGTAAAACGTGTTAGGTTTTTGAATATCAGATTATACACACTTAACTCTCATTTTGGATGGAATGTAAAACCCTGATTGAGAAAATAATCAGGGCTTTGAAACATTCATTGGAGATTAAGCATCGTACTTAACTAAAAAAATTGAGTGTTATTCATTGAGACGAGGTAACACGTTGAATAGGAGGTAATTGATTTTGAATGAGAGGACAACATCGTTCCCCAAATTTGAGGAATCAAAAATCATTCATTATGACTGCTGTAAATCAATTATTTGAATCAACTCG
>JBCCLN010000050.1:0-20225 GCA_039026865.1 Bacteroidota bacterium
ATCAAATGTCTTTTCTGCATTGGAAAAAAACGAATCCCTGTCAAAACCCCGTTTGACGTTTTTTCCGTTCATCACCACTTCCGAAGCTTTGTACTTACTTCCTGGGGACAAGCTTACGGAATTAGAAGTATCTTTTCGGCTCACGATAATATGGATATGGCTTTGATTGCCTTCCTTTTTCATCCCCTGAGCAATTCGCTTTCCGTTTTGTTGATGGGGTGCTCCTTTTTCATGTTGATTGATTCTTTTCTTCAGTTTTGAAATATCACCTTCCAGTTTGCTATTTTCAATTTTTCGGATGTCTTGTTTCAACTGAAGTATTCTAGTGGCATAGAGTTGATTTTCTTTTACTTGAAAATCCGTTCCCTTGTACTTGCGTTGGTGTTCAATCTTCGCATAGTATTTTATATCATTAAGGTGATGGGTCTGCCATTGATTTCCCTGTTAAATGATGCCACATAGTCTTTCATTACTTCTCGGGTATAGGCTTTCAAATCTTTACTGCTATTCTGTAATTGTTTCAATTCATAATTGCTTGGGTTTATCGTGATGGAATAAAACTTGGGTTCTGTCTTTTTCAATTTTGCGGTGTTGCCATCGATTTCCTTGATTACCTCTTTTGCGCTTATCTCATCACCGTATTGATTGAAAAAATGTTCCATATCCTGTTGTTCCAAACCTTGGTTTTCTTTCTCCAGATAATCCACATAATCAGCAACACTTTGTGAATAGGAACCTCCAAACTTTTGGGGTGTTATAGTGATATACATTCTGATTTATAATTCATTTTCACTGGTTTTCTTTTCCTGAAACAATACTTTCTTTTCGACCAATGGCGGTTTGTTTTTTGGCTCTGCTTCTTCAAAGAGCGATTGCATCATGGCCACCGTGGGTCGGGTCTGGTTTTTTTCCATATCCCTTAGAATGGCAATGACCGCACTTACCCTTTTTTTAATGAGATTTTCAAGCGTATGGACAGTTAGACCAATGGACTCTTTTGGGGAAATAGTATTGGTTTCAAAAAAGTCCAACATCATCAGCAAGGTCATGGAATTGGATGCTCCCATTTTCTTGCTGAACACTCGAAATTTTTTAGCTATCGAGCTCTTAAAACTGATGGTGGTAAATTGTTCTTTTTCGTATCCGTTGTCCATTTTTACTCTAAAAATTCATTGGTTTTTCTAGGCTGAACATCTTTTTACGCTAAAAACCAATGCATTAAATATTATTTTGATTGAAATTATTTTTTAAATCGCTGTAAAACAGTGTTTTAAAAACAAGAGGCTTGCTGAAACATCGCATAGCGTGTTACCCTCTTGCTTTTCCATTTCGTTCGCTCAAAGCGAACAAAATTCCAAACAAACAGACCTAAAAAGTCAGTTGCTTTTAACTGTAATTTTCGATGGGTGCGATTATCAGGAAAGTCAAATCAAAATAGGATAATCACACATAAAAATTGTCGGGTTCCGACCTCTTAAATCTAAGAAATTTAACGAAACCCGACCATAGGTAATTCAAGTCAATTACCTTCAAATAATATCATTATCGGCAAAACTATAGTAGTTTCCATCTGGTACAATGATTAAATGGTCCAAAACTTTTATATCAAACAGCTCTGCAGCATTTTTTATTTTCTTAGTGAGTTCGATATCTGAATTACTTGCCTGTAATTTTCCAGAAGGATGATTGTGGGCTAAAATGATACCAACGGATAGGGATTTTAAAACGGTTGCAAAAAGGATTCGCATATCTACCAATGTTCCTGTCATTCCCCCTTTGGACAGTTCGTAAATCCCTTTGACTTTATTGGAATTGTTCAATAATAATACCTTAAAACTTTCGTGTAATTCGATATTGTTTTTATCCCATTGTTCATACAATACTTCTGCAGCATCTATTGAACTATTGATATTTGGTGAATGGGATAAATTGATTCGTTCTTTATAACTGATACTTATTTCGTTAACTTTGCCTCTCATTGTTTTCTTATGAAGTGAATGATGAAAAAGAGGGCAACACTTTCCACAGGGATGCCCTCTTTAATTTTAATGTTTACTTACTTCCTAAAAGCAAGATTTCGTTTGCTTCTACCTCGGTCACATAGCGTTGGTTTCCATCTTGGGCTTCATACGAACGTGTTTTGAGTTTTCCCGAAATACCAATCTCTTTGCCTTTGGTAACATATTTTTCGATGATTTCCGCAACCTTTCCCCAGGCTATAACCGTGTGCCAATTGGTATCGGTCTGCTTTTCTCCATTGCTGTCCTTGTAATTCTCATTAGTTGTCAAGGATAAACGGACTACTTTCTTTCCGTTTTCTAGGTTTGTGATAGTTGGTTCTATACCAACATTTCCGATTAACTGTACATGATTTTTGATAGTACTCATAATTATAGATTTAAATGATTAAAAAATTGATTTACTTATTATATCCTGAGTGTTTTCCTTTTTGATTTTTTTAGTTCCACTCCCTTTTTGGATATTTTGAGATGATTTCATGGTTTTATATTTTGATTTACTTCCCATAGAGCCTTCGTTGTTACCTTTTTTGATGCTACACGTTTTCAATATTCAGGATTGAGCAAAGACTTATAAAAAAGGAGTGTGCGACTGGCTTTATGCAGTCTGGTCAACTTCTGAATGTTGGTGTTTTGCTGTCTAAAAAGTGTGATAGCGAGGGCTCGGTAAGTGAATTAAAAAACTATGGGAAGCTTAAAATGGAAGGGAGTGGGACTAAGTGACTATACATATTTATTGTCAAATGAGTGCTTTACTAACTAGTCATTATGAATCTGTTTTTATAATAATTATTTTTATTTGCTTTTAAAACAATAGATTCCAAATCTTATTATGCATAAAAAATGGCTGAATTATTGGAAAAATAGCTTAACTGATGCTCAACGAAAACAGGTCAATTTTGAAAAAGAAAAATATTTCGTCGTTAAAAATATAGACTTTGAGTCTGGTGTTTTTCCGCTTCCACAAACAGAAGCTCTGTTTGAACATGAAGAAGCTAAATACAATAAAAAGAAGGGGGTAAAAAGCCCTTCAGATAGTAAATGGGTACAACTAAAAAGTATTAATATTCTTTTTAGCCTTTTTACGGCTGTTCCCAAACCAGATTATTTATCACATTCCAAATCGAGCAAGCCCGCATATCCTATATGGATTCAAGGTGTACTAAGCAAAAAGGGAGAATTATCTATTCCTGAAGAGTTATTTCCTATAATACCCAGGCCTTATCTAACTCCTTCTGCTGGAAAAACTGCAGATTTTATTATAGGGGATGTCGATACTGTAGATGAATCAGCTAGTATAAGTCAGGTAAGCGTAAAAAATTGGGATGATTATATAAATTATATCTCCAAAGTCTTTAAAGAAGTTAGTAGGCAAGAACTTAGTGCTTTCAGTTCAGAAGGTTATCGAATTGAACAAGAAAGTATATTCTTTTCACCTGATGAAGAACGAGGAGCAGCTTCAGGAATCATCAACCTATATCACCATTTAATAGAGGCTGCAAAAGTTCCTTCACTACTTAAGAAATTGATTCAGCCCGATAACCAAAAAACAAAAAAACCTGTTCAGGTAAATGCTTATATGCAGAATGTATCACTTCATCTTGGACAGATGGGTGACAGTTTTCCATTATCAATAACACAACGAAAGACGTTGAGTACCTACCTCACATCAGAAGCTAATACTGTATGTGCGGTCAATGGACCTCCTGGAACAGGGAAGACTACTTTATTGCAAAGTGTGGTAGCCAATGAAATTGTCAATGCTGCAATCAAAGGAGGCCAAGCCCCTAGAATTTTAGCATGTTCTACAAACAATCAAGCGGTACAGAACATTAATGAAAGCTTCTCCAAGACCGAAAGCTCCCTTCAAAAATTAAGCGGACGGTGGTTGCCTGATTTTAGCGGATATGCCTCTTATTTACCCTCAACTAAAAAATCACCTGCTGAACTAGAGGGCATTAATTATATCAAATTGGATGGCTCTGGAACTTTTCAAATTTTGGAAAACCTTGATTATTTGGAAAGAGCAAAACCGTATTTTCTTGAAAAAATAGGAGTGTATAAAAACCAGAGCTTTTCAAATATAAATAACTGCGCAAAGGTTTTGCAAAAGGAAATACTGGATATTAAATCTACATTGGAAAGCTTTTCTATTAAATGGAGCGCTTATTCAAAAACCTGGAAAGAATTCATAAAATCATATGATTCCATTAATGATATAGATGATTATCTAAAAGATAACCTGGCCGACCAAAATAAATTGCAGGAGGACTTAAATTGGTTTAAGAATACAGAAGAATTAATTATAACCTATTACAGTAAAGAACCTATTCTCAGAAAAATAGGGTGCTTCCTCGGTTTTCCATCTAGTTTAAAGTTAAGAGCATTAGAAATCGATAAGATTTTCAAAAAGTGTCCTATTCTTATTTCTCAAAAGCTGAATCGAAAAAAATATGATTCACTTAAATTTTGCAATACCCAAATTGACAGTATTGAAGAACTGCAAATGGTTCTTTCTCAATGGAAAAGACTATGTGATTCAAACGGCATTAAGGGAACTCCACCATGTACTGAGGATGAATTATGGAGTTTAGAGTGGAACAAAATCAACACAAAACAGTCAGCACCTTGCTATTTTTATGATGAACTAGATATTAAATTCAGACACCATGCTTTTCAATTAGCGATACATTACTGGGAAGCCAGATGGCTATCAGAAGTTCCAAATTTTATCATGGATGATAAAAAAGATAGTAAAGGTTATTTCCCTACATTGAACCGTTGGGAAATTAGGTCTATGTTAACCCCTTGCTATGTCAGCACCTTTTATATGGCTCCAAAATTTTTCTCATTCTGGCAATACGATGATGAGAATGAGAGTTGGGCCAATCCTCCATTATTAAACTTTGTAGATACTCTAATGGTAGATGAAGCGGGACAGACTACTCCTGAAGTTGGGGTCGCCATTTTTGGTCTTGCAAAAGAAGCAATTGTTGTAGGTGACATCAAACAAATTGAACCCATATGGAATATTCCTTCGAAGATTGACGAAGGAAATTTATCTAAAAATGGTCTACTAAATGGAGATGTAGAACCCTTAATGAATCAATATGAATCAGAAGGTGTTTTGGCATCAAAGGGAAGTATTATGAAAATGGCCCAAACTGCTACACCTTATTTGGAAAACAATGCCGAGGAAAAAGGATTATTATTGCGAGAACATAGAAGGTGTTACGATGAAATTATTGGTTATTGCAACATTCTCGCCTATAATGGGCAATTGGTTCCCATGAAAGGTGCTAAACCAAGCAATACCTTATTTCCTGCCATGGATATTATTCATGTAGAAGGTAGTTCAACCACACAAAACAAAAACAGGTTCAATACCTATGAAGTCAAGGCAATTGTTGATTTTCTTGTTGAGAATAGGGAAAAAATTGAATCTATAAACAGAGAAGTAATAGAAAAAGAAGTTGGTATAATTACACCCTTTTTTGGTCAAAAAAGGGCTTTGATTACAGCTTTACAAAAAGCAGGGTTCGATACATTTACAATGAAAATAGGGACTGTACATGCATTGCAAGGTGCTGAGCGTTCTATTATTATATTTTCGTCCGTCTATGGAGAGGGAGATGTCGGCACAATGTTTTTTGATAGAGACAATAAGCCGAACATGCTTAATGTAGCTGTATCAAGAGCCAAAGACAGTTTTATAGTATTCGGGAATAGAAGGATTTTTAATTCGAAGTCGAATACGCCCTCTGGAAAATTAGGGAAGTATTTGAAACTTTAGCAAGCTGTTTTACCTTAAAACAAGATACGGTTAAAGAGTTCACTAGAATTTGAAATTCTTACCTTTATCACTGAAAGCTAAATGATACCATTTGCAATCAAATAGATGGTCAACAATTCCGTCAACAGATTTTGTAACGTAATTTTAGAACCTATAAAATCTCTGTATTCTCTGAATCACTAGAATCCTGCGGAGGTCACAAAGGCAAGGGTTCGAACCCTGCTGCTATTCAAACCCTTTTAGTATAGAAGTTACCTATTCGGTGAGTCATAAAATCAATAGTCTCAGAACACCAATGAACAGTGCCGTTCTAGGTTTAGGTTCTGGTCTTTACACGTATTTTGAATATTTATCCAAGCCTTCACTAGTTTCCGATATTTTAAAATAGTTCTACATTGATTGGTTTAACCAAAAAACCAAATTATGTATTTAGACTACTTTTTATCTCATTGTAAAACAGAAAAAAAATTAAGCGATAAGACTATTGAAGCCTACAATTCCGATCTCAAACAATTCAAAAGGTATATCAGAGAAGAATTTAATATTCAGGATTTTAGACTAATCCAACGAGAGCACATCAAGAAACATTTAGCTCACATAAATAAATATGCCCCCAGAACGGTCAAAAGAAAAATTGCAACCCTTAAGGTATTTTATAGCCATCTGCTTTATGAAGATTGTATTTCTGAAAATCCATTTGACAAAATAAGAGTGAATATAAGGGTTCAAAAGTCACTTCCCTCGGTATTGTCATTAAACGAGGTTACATCAATTCTCAAGCAACTTCAATCACAAAAGTTAGAAGCTTCAAAGAGCTCAATGAAGTACACACTAATCATAAGAAATATAGCTATTGTAGAGTTGTTGTTTGCTACAGGTATTCGTGTCTCAGAACTTTGCTTTTTAAAAAAGTCAAACATCCATTCCGATTTCAGCACAATAAAAATCCTGGGTAAAGGAAATAAAGAAAGAATAATTCCCATTACTAATGAGGAGACCATAACTGCTTTAAAAGACTACTACAGCTTATTTGAAGAAAAAATCAACCGGAACTCTTACTTTTTTATCAATCGTTTGAACCATAGGATTTCCGAACAATCGGTTCGTCATCTCATCAAAAAAATATCTCAAGAATCCGGGATTAAGCGTGGGGTAACTCCGCATGTTTTCAGGCACACTTTTGCCACTCAACTATTGGAGGCCAATATCAATATTAGATATATACAAGAGCTCTTAGGACACAGCTCCATAAGAATAACTGAAATTTATACTCATGTTAGCCATCAAAGGACCTCTGAGATTCTTAAACTAAAGCATCCACGTAATCTGATATCCTATAATTAGCCGTCCGAACAACGGATAACTAATTATTATCAATGGATACGAATGATTTAAAAAATTACTTCGATGGGTTGCATAGGGATAAGAAAGACCCATGGGATTTTTGGAAATCGGAATATGAAATCCGAAAGTATAACCAACAGGTATCATACATTAAAGAATTTATAGACTCTAAGAACATTCTAGAAATAGGATGTTCCACAGGTGCTCATACTAAGATTATTTCTAATAGATTCCCCAATTCTTCTATTACTGCAATTGATGTATCTGAGGCTGCTATTTCCCAAGCAAAAAAGAACCTAGGAAAATCGAACAAAATAAAATTTGTAGTATCAGAGATATCTGAATATATATCGCTTAATAGTTCAAAATTTGATACAATATTTTGGTCTGAGGGATTCGACGAGCTACAAAAATACTACACCTTCGAAAGTTTTTTTAAACTCATAGGAGCCTTGAGAGAAAGCTTGGTTAATGAAAGTATTCTTTGTGTCTCACACATTATTTCGGTGAATGGTGGCAACAAAAACCTAAATTCATCACGGGCCGTTTTAAATTCGTACCATGGAATAATCGAAACCAGATTCAATAAAATACAAGAAACGATTCATACGGCTTACAAAGATGAAACTCAAAAGACCTATGATTATTCAATTTTTCTATACAAACCAAAGCCAAACTACGGCTACTCTAACACAAACTCAGATAAATTAAATATTGATAAAGTTGATGTGGTAATTCCTGCCAGAGACGAGTCCGAAACAATTGGAAATATTGTTTCTGAAATTAGACTTTCAAAATATGTAGGAGATATTATTGTAGTCGATAATAATTCCGTTGATGAAACTTCACTTAATGCAATTTCTGAGGGTGCTAAAGTGGTTAAGTGTAATCAAAGAGGATATGGGCTGGCATTAAAAAAAGGAATATCAAGTAGTACAAACAAGTATATCGTTAAGTTGGATGGAGATATCCGAAATCCAAATTCGAGATGGATTGACAAACTTATCAGTCACGCCCAAAAGAGGTCCAATCCCTTTGTGAAAACATATTGGAACCCCACACTGGATGATCCAGATAGAGTAACAAACTTTACAGTTAAGCCTATCTTTAAAGTATTATATCCGGAATTACTTTATTTGAAAAGTCCTTTAAGTGGTATTTATCTTTTTGATAAGGATAAACTGTCAATCGATTTACTGCCTAATGATTTTTCATTCGATATTGCACTGATACTACAATTACACTATAAAAATATGATGTTTGAGCAAATTGGCATTGAATCAATTTCACACGGATCAGTTAGCAATAAAAAGAGAACATTGGAACATTACTTTCACATGAGTGAATCGATTACAGAGTATTTGATTAAGAAGGGATATGAGAGGATTTAATTCTTTGACAGGAAACTCCTCAAATAATAAGTGGGCAATTGGTATTGGCAGGATTGACCTAAAAAGAATGACTATAACACCGATAGAAGACCAACCTATTATAGATGGTTATAAAAATATGGGGTTTGCTGCAGACCCTTTTTTCATTAAACATGAAAACAAGGAATATGTCTTTTTTGAATGGTGGAATACTAATCTTGAAAAAGGGGAGATACTTGTAGCTGAATTTAAGAACAACTTTGAGTCAACTATTCGAAGAGCACTAGTAGAACCTTTTCATCTATCCTATCCCAATGTATTCAAACATAGGAATAGTTTTTATATGCTTCCTGAAGCTTGGGAATCTGGATTTTTACTTCTATATAAAGCTAAAAAGTTTCCTTTTATTTGGGAAAAAGCAACACCCTTATTGAATATAGATTATGCGGATCCTCAAATAATGCTTCTAAATGGTATTTGGTATCTTTTTATAACCACCGACCCATTAACCAACTCTTCAATGTCAATATATTATTCGGAATTTCTTGATGGTCCTTGGAAACCTCATAGGCAGAATCCAATTATTGAAAAAAATTATATTGCGGCAAGGTCTGCCGGTCGAATATTTACTTTTAACAATAAACTAATTAGATTTTCGCAAGACTGTTCTCGGATATACGGAGAAAAGATTCACGCATGGAAAATTAATTGTATTAATCCCCAAAAGTATCATGAGGAATATATATCGACACTAGCAGTTCAAAAAAAGGGATGGAATGATACTGCTGTACATCATGTTGATATTTTGGAAAGAAGAGGTGAGTTTTTTGCCCTCTTTGATGGTTATTGATTTCAACTCTCTATCAAACACTCATCGATAATTAAATTACAAAATTCGTTTAAAGTCGATGTTTCTATCATTTTCATATACCAATAGTAAATAGTTTCAAAGCTGTCTTTTTTTAAGAACAACTCACTGTAAAGCCTTTCTCCATTAAATTGGACTCCACCAGGTATTATATCAAAATTAGGTGATCTTATTTCATGTCTTCTTCTAGTGCTAAACTTATATGAACTCATGAAACTCTCTAATAACCTTGGATAATTCCTATATGTTTCAGAAAGGATCCGATTTATCCAATCCAATTTTTTTTCGTCATTCAAAAAAGGTTCTAGGGTATTGAGCATTTTCATAGGAAATTCTATTGACAACCATCTAATTGCAAGCAAAGCTATTTTGTTTCTTTTGATACTGTTATCGTTCAAGTATTCAATCAAACAAGATACTGGTTCCCAGTCCTTAGAGAAGCAAAAAGATTCTATTCTTGCAAGCATTACAATTGGAATGAAATTAAAAGAAAAGGGATCTGATTTAGTCAAGGACATGTAGTAGTTTTCATCACTTTTCTCAAAATGTTCATTCCATTCCTTAAGTTTTAAGTAACCATTTCTAGTTGTTTCCTCATTCCCTCTAAATAAATTTATTAAGCTAAATTCTATTACACCTAGAGCAAAGTCAATATTAAAATGATTACCTGAATGGACTAATTCATCAAGTATTTCAACAACGCTTTCAAAATGATTACTGCTTAGCCTTATTAAAACCCATTGTACAATCCTGTATTCCACTTGGTAACAAAAAATGGTGTTGTCAACGGGAGTTTTTGTCATCGAAGAAAAAAATGTGACTGCCTCTATGTTGTCCAAAACTGACTTTACGGTGGGTGATTTTAAGATGTTAGAAATTGATTCTCTATGATTTCTTACAGAAGGTGATTTGATTTCCCAAGAGTAATTTAGTCCCCCTGTTGTGAATTCTTCCCCGAAAAATTTGTGCCCTTCGTTTAAAACAATTTTCTCTAAAGAATTAGCCAAAAGTGATCTAGAGATTTTTTTTGGGTGCTTACTGAAAAGAGTATTAAGAATTTCTAGTGTTCCATTAATTGGATCTACTTCAATTGAAGAAAAAGCTATGGCCAAAAAATATATTATGCCATCCGAAACTTCATTTTGGTTCGTGTTTTCTATGACTTCTTCAAGCTTAGAGATAATGAATTGATAATTTTCATTATTTTTTGAAGCACTAATTAAAAAATAACAGCTTCTTATCCTTATATCATTTTGTGCATGAAAGATTCCGTGAATAGCAGTATTTAGAAACTCTTTTGTATAAATGGATAAATCTAGTACTGTAGAAATTTTTGATTCACGGCTTAGTTCAAAATTGAATATCTCCAAAACATCTTGTTCATACTCTACAATAAGTTCACGAAGAACTACTTTTCCAAATTCTCTAAGTAGTGCATCTTCCTCGTTTGATAGTTCTAATATTTCTAGCCGTAGAGACTTATTCTCCTCGGAAATAAAAATGTTAACTATGGCATTCTTTAGTCCTTGATAAAATGAATAGTGAGCGTTAGCATAAAGCTCAATTTTATCAATAATAAAATTCTTTAGATTATTAATAGTATTGGCTGCATATATTTTGTTTTCCAGCCTTAAACCAATAAGATATTCATAGAATCTTTCATAAACGAATTTGAATTTCTCTCTTTTTTCATCTATCGGAGTGATTATTTTCTCATCTTCAAGAAGTACCAATGGATTTTCTGGAAAACGACTGCTGATCCTTTGTTGCTGACCCAATAAATGTAAATTCTGATTTGTTCGAATATCAAGATAACTATAGTAGTCATTTTGTATAGATTCTTCAAAAACCCTATCCAGTCTATAATCAATTAGTAAATCGATATAATCTATTAAGGGTTCATGTTTATATTTAAGCCTTATGGATTTTAAATATTTCTCGAAAACTATTATTGCAGGGGCAAAATCAGGTAAGTAGCTTTGAGAGTATGATTGCGATATAAGCTTTAACATTAAAGGATCTCTTATATGTTTCATTACTGAAACAGATAATTCATTCCAATTTGTTTTTAAGTCGAAAATCTCCTTATATCTGAGATAAGCTTGTTTTGCCTCGTTTACCGAAAATAAATTTAGTAAGAAGGGTCTGTTACCATAATAAAGCTGGTTGGGGACATCACTGTATAAATTTAGATTGGCTTCCCAAAACACTTTTCTGCAGCTATAAACTATCTTAATAGACGAAGGAAGTTTACCTGCTATTTCTTCTATCTCATATCTCAAATTGATTGGGGAAATTGAATTACTTTCATTTATAGCATCAATTATTATGACCAGTACTTTTTTTTCAACAGTTAATATCTTATCGATTGTGCTTAATGTCTGCTCTAATGTCTCAAGATTAGAGTATAGGTCATAGGAAATTTTCTTGCCCAAGGATTTTGATGACTGTAGGCTATGAGAATCATAGAATAAGGTAAAATAATTTTGATTTTTTGTGGTCGCAAACGTGTATAACAGGGTTGATTTACCTACTCCGGATTCACCTATAATTGCTAAGATCTGCTTATCGCTAGAAACAAAAGAATCAAACTGTGGTCCTGTATCTAATCGTATTACTGGTTTGGCCTCTAGACCACTTCTTGATTGATACCTCATCAAAGAGACCCTCGAACATATTGATAGTCTTGAAGAAATATCCTCAAAAGTTCCAAATTTTAAATCAGGTTCTACTTTACTTATAAAAGAATGAAATTTGCGAGCAAACCCCATATTAGAGTCATTTAATTGATTGACTAAATTGCCTGTAAATTCACCAAATGTTTGATTAATTGGGTAAAATGATCTTTGACTTAGATTTTCGATATCCGATGGAATATGGGGAGAAGGGCTGACAACAAAGATTGGAGAATTAGATTGACTCGTAATAAATAGACGTAATATGGGTGAGTCGCGTAAGCTATATCCTATAAATAATATTGGTTTTCTAAAAATCTTAGACAACCAATTTTCCGTTTTTTGGTCAAAGGGCATTTTTTCTGGATGGAAAATTGGACTTTCGGAATTTAAATCTCCAAATAATTTTAAGATTACTCCCCTACCTTTTTTCAGATGCTTTGGTAAAGTTCTAATTGTTAGCTCAGTAACACTATTTTTTCCTGAATACCCGATTGTAAAAGATTTAGGATCTCTTTTTTCCGCACTTTTTGATACCTCTGCATAAGCTTTGAACATTAAATCATCAAAATTAGTGGTAAGAATCAAACTCATATCAATTTCTGGAAACATGCTCATGCTTAACGCAGCTAGCTGAATATGGGCAAGGCCTGGCTTCCCATATAGGTACTCGGAAAACTTAATTGATGGTTCAGAATCTTTTTCCCATAGCTTTACAACTTCTAGAAATTGATACCATTTGTTATCGTCTACTTCTATTCCTAAATCTGATATAACTTTCTCAATTAATGAGTTAAAATTGGGAAATGGACTTCCATTCTGAGTCCCTTCAAGAGAACTGCCTGCGCCCAGGAAAATAACCAATTCATTCTCAGATGTAATCGTCTGAATCAAGTATTTAACAGCATTAACTGCTTTTGCCATATATCATAATAATTAGTTATCCGTTATTTATGCTTATCTATTTTTGTTTTGTAGGATGTGTTAACACTTTTTGGTAGAACAAAACCAGAATTGCAAGTTTAAATATCTCTCCTATTTTCAACTTGTAATTCAAATTCTCTATCAGGGTTTTTTAACTCGAATAATGACTTAACTATAAAACCAATATAAATTCCAAAAGTACTTTCTATCAATCCCAGAAGTGGAACGAAATTGGAAGTTGATTTAACAGTAGTTTGGAAATAAATTACCAAGACAAGACTTGAAACAAAAAGCAACGGTAATAAGAAGGATACAAAAACAAAGAGATTATTCACTTTCTTTGATTTTACTGTAGATCGATTTTTGTTTTCGATGATATACTTTATCACTAAAGTGGTAATTGTGGCAAAAATTGGAAAAACTATTGAAGCAGCCGCTTCAAAATCACGCGGCTGTATATAGTCCTTGTAATATCTTAGATAAACAAGATATATAACAATGCCAAAATGTGATAAGATAAAAAAGACGCTTAGATAAGTTTTGATTTTAATTTCCTTCATTCTTGGTAGATTTTAGGTATTTTTCAAATTCTTTATACAATTTCTTTGCATACGCAAGAACATTGTTTTGATATATACTACTGTCGAAATCCTCACCATTTGTATTTAATGTCTCAAAATTGGGTATACCAGCAGCGGGATTCATCCGCATCCATTTCCCATCGACAACAAAGAAAATTTTAAGGGAAACTATGTTATTAGGTTTATTCTCTATATTCGATAGAATGGAAATTATTTGAATGTTTTCTCTTATATTGTTTCTTTTTGTTATCTCCGCTTGAACCGCTCTTAACTCAATTTCTCTTCCCGGATCAACATTAACAAACTGTGCTGTCTTAATAAATCTTGAATAATACTGTCTAAAAAAATTATCAAGTTCTCTATAATAATGTCCATCAACTACATTTTGTTTTGGACTTTTTGATGATAATTTTACCTCCATATAATAGGTGCCAGGTATTCCATCGGGCGTTAAAACATTAATTTCCATCCTATTATTTTGATTTCTACCAGATCTCGTGTTGTTAGTTGCGATTGGTTTATCTTCTCCATAGCCAATAGCAGTCAATCTATCAGAAGTAATTCCTTTATCAATTAAGAAATCTCTAACAGAGTTAGCACGCTCCTCAGAAATCCTCTGGTTAGTTTTGGCACTACCTACTTTATCAGTGTGACCTTCAACTGTAAACTTAACTGTCGGATACTCATTTAAGATCTCGACGATATCCCCCATTACAGAAATGGATTCATTTTTAATCAAAGCTTTACCTGTCTCAAATGAAATGGTCTTCGCATATTCATTCAATTTAACTTGGACTTCTAACGTCACTCCCTGCTGAGAAAAACCAATAAAAACTGAAACCAAAGAAAAAAACAGAACCAAAAATGTCTTTATATCAATCATTGAAAAACTAAAATTTGTTTTTTAGGCTGCGTATATTTATTTATTGAAAAGGTTTTAGATAAAAGCATAAGTAGTTTTTGGTTCTAAAAATTAAGCTTAGTTCAAAAAATCATAATCGTTTGATTTCATTATATCTCCAGCAATCTCACCTACTAAATAAGGTACTGAATAAGCTCTCCGTTTTGTTCTTTTAAAATCATGTGTAAAACCAATTACATGCATATATTCATGTATCCAATGAGAAGCTAAGTCTTTGTAAGGCATCTTTCTAAATTTCTTCTTCTTAGTAAAAATTGTATCCTTGCTTCTGTGGCCTATTTCTCCAGTAAAGCTTCTATATAATACTATCTGGAAATCCCATTCGAAATCAATCGTATCATCATTGTCATACTGCTCATTACCGCCTATAATTAAGTTTAAAATACTGCCGTTTTCAACAATTTCGTAGATAGTTCCATTTTCTTTTCTAAAGCGACGATCTTTAAAGTCAGCAGAAATTACATTTTCTCTAAATTCGTTGCTATTTATAACCACTTCAATCAGCTTTTGAACCTTCTTTGCTTTTTCTATATCACGCTTCCTGTTAAAATTTACCAAACGATTCAACTTTACTTTGATAATTCTCATATCCTTCATTTAATATTCGGATTCTTAATTATGGTAGATATAACATTTTTGTTTTCCATAAGTGAGTGAACAAGCAGGAACTTTTTTCAATTCCATTTTTCTCCTTTCTGTAAAAGCTTGACCCTATCATTACCACTCGAATCTTTGTAGTTTATTATTAACTTAGACTCTACTAAGTTTTGAATTCCCTTAAGTGAGGCCAAGTCAATAAAATATATGCCGATAGCTTTAATACAAAACTGCATTTTCCAACAGTCCTCCATGTTATTGAATGCCCCCTTAATCAGCTTATTGTATTTAGGGTCATTGGTCAGAATTCCGCCGAGTAGCGCTTCGATACCATTCGAAAAATTCACTACGTTTCTCGCTGGTGAATTAATCCGGATGAGTCCACCAAACCAAACATTATCCCCTGCACCAGATTGACCAAATTGATTAACATACGCTCCTTCCATTTTGCTCAAACCTATTTCTTTATCTTTAAAAAAATACTCAGCCAAATCCGTATAGTACCTAAAATCATTCCCAGCGGGAGATCCAGCAAACCCTTCATTTTTAAAATATGTTTGCCATAGTTCCCCATAAGTATTTCCCCTTAGTTGTGAATCCTTCCTATGCTTAAAGTTGGGATCAAAAGGTGTGGCCTTTCCAAAAGCTGTGGACAAAAGTGACAAATGCTGTTCAGGTCTATTTAGAATCATGTTGAAAAGCATTTGCTTAACAGTATCAAAAACATCTGGATTTATGTTCAAATGATAGGAAAACGTTATTGAAGATGATTTTGACTTATTTCCAATTAAAGCCCACAGCTCTTCAACTTGTTCAGTAAAAGCAGACTTTGATATGCAATTCCAGAGCTGTGCCATATCCATTAGTTTCATCAATTTGGTCTTTTCATTTTTGCGAAATCTTTTTTCCCTATGCTCCAGAAAAAAGGAAAATCCGTAATCAAAATCTCCGGCTGTTATACTAAATGGTTCTTTATAGTCTCCCATACTAACGTTGAAACCTACCCAGTAGTCATTGCCAAAACCGCCTAAATCACCGGACTCTTTATATTTTCTAAACCCATCATAAGCCACTTTTTCCAAGAGCTTGTTATTCTCAATCGTTTTTTGACGCTTTGACTCCAATTCCTTAATATCCGAACCTCCAAGTCTATACTTACCTATACCTATGGAAATTCCCCATTCCCGTCTTATTTTTAGATTACTTTCCTTGAAGTATTCCTTAATCTTAATTTTATTCGAGTTACCTGGTTTTGTGGCAAGGTCAATAAATGGTAGCGTATTGAAAAGAACTAGGTCCTTGTGCGTATAATTCAACATCTGCTCTTCCATTTCCGCTCTCAATAACGTTTTCTCGGTACTTATTCGACTATATTCATACCCAAAGGCTGCTTTTATTTTGGTTTCAGCCGCCATTTTAAAGGCTTTGCCCAACTCCGCTCTTAACGAACCTATTTTATTAGTTAAAGCTGTGAGTTTATCCAGTTCATTACCAATATCCAACCTTTCAATTAGAAAGTCCGCTACTTTTTGTTCTTCAGAAGTTAAATCCAATAGCGTTAGATCTTTGGTTGACAATTCTTTTAGCTTTTTTTCAAAATCATCCAATTCTTCGGAATCCAAAGTGGTAATCTGTTCTAGGATTGAATCTAATTTATCCTCAAGCAAATCCGACAAAACTTCCGGATTGTTTAAGGATATCTCCAACCCTAGATTCAGGCCTCCTTTCAGTGTGCTGGACACTGCAGATTGTACATATAAATCGTATTTTTTTCCTGATAGCTTGACAAATACAAGTTTGAAAGCTCCTTTTAATGAAAAGTTTATCGCTACACTGGCACCAGAGTTTATTTCCAAGCAAATGGTTTCCTCACTACTCATGTATTTTGCAAGACCCGAAAGACCAGCAGAAGCGACATCCGAAATTGAAAAATTCAATGTTATTCCTAAGCTGGCGTCACTTACTATTGATACTGCTTCGTTTACATTTAGCCTTTTAACGTTTGATATGAAATAGGCAAAAGGCATCTTTTTTACATCTTCCAACAAAGCATCTTTAACTTTTTCTTCTTTTCCATGCTTGAGATATGCGATGGTTTTAAGGCTGCCACCACTCTCGACCCCAAACTCTAGATTCCCTGTGTTTATTGTGGCACCAAGTGTAACATTAAAAGCCAATGTGTGTTTCAGCATTGGAGTATCCATATTGAAAGGCAATACCGTATTTTTTTCACCATTTTTACCTAGAATACCGTCCTTATCTTTATCCTTTTCTTCATTAAAGAGTTGAGTGCTGTGATTGCTATTTGCGCTGCTTTTTAACTTTAATTTACTATCATCCAGTTCAATGGGAATCAATGGTGGCAACTTGTATGAGAGCTCTTCTTTAAGTGCGGTGGGATTTCCGAGGAGATCGTTAGAGGTTAGTTTCTCCAAATTTAGTTTTTTGATAAACTCTGGTGGTTCGATTCCGGTAATTTTAAGAATATCCATATTTAGGCTTTATCGTTTTTATCATCAGTTTTTTTTCGCTCCAATAAATCTTAGAATCAAAGTATCCGTCACCCAACCAACCAATTGGTCACTTTCATTCTCCACAAATACGTCTTTACAATTAGTATCATCCTTCATTATTTTTTGAACATTCTCGATGATATCATTTTCTTTTACCCAATGTATTTTCCCCACTATTTCTTTGTTATCCGAGATAAATTCTTCCATTGTCTTACTAGTGTCCATAACTTCGACCTCATCATTTTCATTTTTTTTGGGCTTTGACATTAGAGAGCTATGAACGATGTAGATTACCCTTCCTTCATTATCTAGTAGCGGTAATCTTGTTTTTTCATTTTCCAATAAGAAGTCCTGGGTTTCCTTAACTGTTTTATTTCTTATATCATCCCATTTTTTGGCAACCATTGTTTTTCTAGAAATCATTATCTGACTGACAGGAATATCATCTAAAACATCAGGGGTAAGTTTGTTTATAATATTTTCCAATCCCTTACTTGCTGCTTCGTAGTTTTCTTTTCCAAAATAAAAAGCTAGTACAACTCCAACCCATGTTCCTACCATAGGCAGCAGAGAAGTATAAACAAACTGCGCTTTACTACTATCCTTCCAAATGATTATTGCGCCTACGAGACCCAATATGATTACCGAAATAATAATAACGATTAGTCCAAGTTTTTCTCTAAATTCTTTCATGATTAAATGTTTAGTTGGTTTTAAATTAAAATCCCTTGTCTTCTTATTAGTCCAAACATGCACAATAGTAGTCAAGTCTTGAAATCAATATTGATTTCAAGAGTCGAATTCAGTTGCAATTTGTAAGATAAAGTGGGGAGGGGAATACTTCGCTATATTACAAATATTGATTCAGAGTAGATTGCATAAAAACCTCAATAAAACTGTGGTTTTTACCCAAAACGTGTTAAATTTTTGTAAAGTCATCTAATTATATACATATATATTCATGAATATTTAGTCAGAAGAGTTTTGGAAACTAACTTTATCCTTTTAATCAAAGACTTTAGATATTGCAAGGTTCAGAAAGCAACTAATACTGTATTATGGTTTATAGGTTAATACTTCCTTCGATACCCATAGGAATGAAAGCAACTTTAGTCCAAAAAATTTGTTCTTCAGAAATGGGCGCAGCTTTGATGCTATATAGTAGATTAACATCAGCAATCGACGAACATCCAATTTACATAATAACTGGCTATTGGTAAATAAATAGGGAGTCCTGGTGTATAGCATCTACGTCAGTTGCAATAAAAATCTCTATGTGAAGCCTGACATTGAAATCTCAAGGAAAAGACCTCCTGAAGGGCGGTTTGCTCCAAAGGCCTAATACAAACAGTTCCTCCACCAATTTTGTATATTGTCCTAGGGATTTATACCAATGAAATTGTACGCTTGATGACGTAGTTCGATATCGATTCGAGTTGAATCAAGAAATCCATTAAGGCCCATTTCGTTAGAAGCAGTGATTTGTTTTTATATGAACCTATCAATGTATTGACCACATAAATTGTATACAACAGTTAAAAAACAATGAAAAAAAAAGAATGGGCAAACATTGCCAGAAGTCGAAAATGGGTTGAGATTGGCAATCAATGCACAGCTGATTATTTAAACTGCGTTTTGACTTATGCAGATGAAATGCATAAGTTTTATTTTGAGCATGTTGAGGGTAAAAGAGTTTGGTCGGTTGTTTTGAGAGTTGGCTCCATAATTTTCTTTACAGCGGCTTTAATTTTGACCCTAACAATCGGTTATACCGATGATGCTAATGAGTTCTTGGTTTTAACCATGAATATCGCAGCGTTGGCAATAGCCAGCACACTATTACTGGTAGACAGGCAATTTGGGTTTTCTGAAGGTTGGATGCGGTATACCCAAGCGCAGTTTGAGATTGAAAAGGTAGTTTCCGAATATCATGCCCAACTTATATCAATTGAAATTTTACAGAAAGAGGGTGAAGAAATTCGAAAACTGCAAATCGATACCATTGTGAACTTTGATAAATCTCTTAGAATAATTGTTATTGATGAGACAAGCAATTGGAGCACCTATCTGCGTAATCAGATTAACATCCTGACAACCAAAGTTGATTCAGAACTTGCTAAGGCAAGACAAAAGTTGGAACAGACACGAGTTCAAATGGCTACTAAAAAAAAAGAGGCAAATTATGAAAAGGAAAGGTCCAAGAGAAAAGGAGTTCTTATCATCACATTTAATTATCAGAATATAAAATCTGGAAATCTTATCGTTGATGGCACTCAATACATAATAAAATCGATGCAGAACGATAAGGTAATCGATGGTCTTCCACAGAGAATCCATATTGTAACAGGAATTATAAAACTAGCAGAAAGCGAGATTCCTTTTGAACGAGCTATCAAAATAGTAGATGGTATTAATGAACTTGTTATTGGTTAAAAAGAACTATTGGTGAAAATACATTCGTCCTCAATCTTATAATTCTGAAGTGATTTAAACTTTTTTTTGGATCGTAATATAGGGCTACGGAGATTTGTGTTACCACACCCAAGTTCCATAGCCCATGTACAAAGTACTCGACAAAGATATCATAGAAATGGAGATAGTCCCGCACATACCATTACCG
>JBCCLN010000051.1:0-19977 GCA_039026865.1 Bacteroidota bacterium
ATCCAATTAACCCGAAAAATTCGGGTGTTATTCATTGAGATGATGTAACACGTTGAATATAAGGTAATTGATTTCGAATGGGATGACAAAATCGTTCCCCAAATTTGAGGAACCAAAAATCATTCAGAATGAACATTAAACTACGGTAAATCAATTACTTGAATCAACTCACCATATTTTTGGTGAATAATGTGGGCTAAACTAACATCCAATTAATCCTTTGCCTCCCGCATAGTCAATGGCACTGCTCTAACTCCAATGTTCCGGTTCACTCACAAAACCAGATACCACTGGATTCATGTGAATATATTGAAGTTTTTCATCCAGCATTTCATTTGAACTCCACTCAATTGGATGATTAGCTTGCTGCCACAGTTGCCAATCTTTATTGTTACCATTTTTTCTGCCTGCTCTCTCCATCATCCATACTATCCACTCCTTTCTACTTTCACTTGGAAGAGCATTTATTTCTTCTCTTAGTTTTCTTGAAGTGTTAACTCTTCAGATCACCTAAAATACCTTGCATGGGTTGATCTTTACTGCCAATTATTAAATGAATGTGGCTTGTCATCATACACCAAGAATAAACCTCCAATCCCTTTTCTTTTTTGACAAAACCTTAAGCTCTCTACGAAGATCTCATGGTACGCTGGTCTAACGAATAATCTATCCAGTTGATTATGGCAAAGCTGATGAAATAGCGCTTTGATTGATCTCTGATCTTATATTTCCTACTCACGTACTCAAGATAGATCTTTGATTTATAAAGCACAAACGGAAGCGCTAGGGAGAAAAATCCAGAAGCAAGAAAGTCCTTTTTATGGTCCAAGCGGACGCTTGAACCAGGGCTACTTTTTACCTACTTGGACTAAGGGGGTATTGGTCTGTGAGTCACAGACCGTAGATAAAATAATATGCTAGCGGAAGCAGAGAAAATTGACCTGACAGGATTGGAGTATTCGTTAAATAAGCGAGGGAGCTCGGAGTAAAAGTTCGAATAGATAAAGGCCGTGTTAAAAATACCATTCACCTTGATTCTTCATTTGATATTCGAATCTTATAATCATTTAAAACCGGAAGATTCGGATGATAAATCCTATGATAAAACTTCCGGTTTATAAAACTGGAAAAGTAAGGATTTTCAGAAATCAACAATTTTTAGTCTCTAAAAAACCAAACAGGAACTCGGGCAAAATCCTCCTTGATCAAAGAATCTGACGAGTTTATATACTTCTTCTTGATTTCTATAATATTCTCTCCATTTTTAAAATCACGAGTAGAAATGGTTGTCAATATACCTTTTTGATCTTTTGCAGGATGACGAGCAAAGTAGTACTTCAAGTCATTGCAAACAGAGTCATTGACAAATACTTCATATAATTCACTCAAGCAACATAGCAGGATTTCCTTGTCCTCTTCTTCAAAATTTTCAGGTCTGATTTGTATTCCATTTTCAAAACTAAATTTTAGTACATAGTTAATACCTTCATTTTTTATCGGTTTGAAGTCAGGACAATTGCTATTAATTTGAAAATTATCATCAGAATCATATCTAATAAATAAACCGATATATGGTTCCATACTAAATCTTGACTCTACACTTACCTTAGCAACATAATCTGATTCCGACCTCCTATCATCATAATAGTTGTTTTCAAGGGAAAATTTGTCTTCATCTGCTGGAAAAAATATGTGCTGGTCGAATCGAAAGAGCAATAAATAGAGCAATACGCATAGAAAAAAAGTCAAAAAGATCCGGGTCCTCTTTTTTGAATATTTACTGATTAGGTTATAGTAAATGCTACGTGAAATGAAGCTGAGTGTGATGACACTATAGAATCGGTAGATGGGGTAATAGATTGTGCTAAGTATCCCGAATTTTTTAAAGAAACCAAGGGTGAAGAAGTCGATCATGTAGATCATCCCTGTGAGAAGAAGTATTATCAAAATGCCATACGCAACCCAGATGATCACGCCATCTAGACTTGGCCCGGCTGATTCGAGAGCGATGAAGAAAAAGGCGTTGGCAACTCCAATAAATAATAAATACAGGCCAAAGGAGATGATGGTGAAAATAATAAGGAAGGATACCGAAAAAATAACGCTGCTGATTTCGTCAAGTTTAACAACCAATCGGTCAAGACCTATGAGTCTTTTTTCAAACTTTTTTTGGAAAAAATCAGAATAATTAAGTGTCTTTAAATCTATGGAAGGATTCACTGATCTTAATCCAATGGCACCTATCCAGAAACCACGAAGCAACAAGTGAATAATTAAAAAACCCGTAAGAACCCAAATAGACAGCAAAGTAAGATTGAGAAAACTAAGGATCACTCCGGTAGATTCGGAGTATTCATAGTCAAAAGCATTTACCAGCTCGCTAAAACTTTCACTAGCCGCTACAAGTAGAAAAATAGTAAATGCGGAGACAAGCAGTTCAAGTTGCCAGCTTTCTCTCTCTAATTTTTTGAGCCATTGCTTTATTTGCTCTTCGGTTCCTTCGTTCATGTAAGTAAGATTAAGACCTAATCTCAAAGATGTGCTGAAAAAGAAAGACTTTGGTAGTTAAGACAGTTCACGCGAACATCCAGCTATCATCGGTAAGCAGGGCTTCTCCCAAAGCGTCAGCGCCAAATCTTACGGGAACCACTCCATGATATATTTCTACTGGCTCAAGCAAAATTCACAGGAACATTTGCAGTTCCGGTAGAAAAACCCATCATATCTAAAGGCATCCCGTCAAGGAAAACCCGTCCCCAACTACTTGTCCAACTAATGAGGTCCCGGCTGTTCTGGAATCAAAGCCGTCTTGTTTTTATAGGCGAATTCTATGAGCTTTTTAAGATCATTTTCACTTTTAGGAAAAGCTACTGCTGTGGGTACCTCACGGTAGGCAGAGGTATCAGTAGCATAAATACGCTTGATTGCTTCATTGGTGAATAACTCTCCTTCCAAACCCCTTCTCAGTACCTCGAAATTCATGTTTTGAAATTAACCAAGGATTCAATTAAAATAATAATTTTCTGCTTTTATGTAACCTTCAGATATTATCTCAGTATTCCTGACAGAATATGACTAATGGACCAATTTGAAGACCACAACTTAATGTTGAAAGTAAAAGAAGGAGATGTGGGGAAACTGGACCTTTTATATAAAAGATACAGCCGTCGGTTTTTTGGTTTTTTTTATGGAATGACTCGAGACGGTGCTACAAGTGAAGACCTGGTTCAAAATGTCTTTATGCGTATTCTTAAATATAAACATACCTACAAAGAAAACGGGGACTTTGAGTTTTGGGCTTTTCAAATGGCTAGGAATGTTCAAAAAGATCATTATCGAAAGAATAAAAGATATGCTTTTCAGGAAGATATGAATCCTTACGAAAAGCAGCTTAGCGAAACAAAGCACAAAGAAAAAGAGATGGAAGAATCAGATGAATTGAGTTACTTGGAAAGGGCTCTGGCTAGCCTTTCAGAAGAAAAGCGAGAACTTATTGAATTGGTCCGATTCCAAAAAGTCAAGTATGCGAAAGTTGCTGAGATGCTTGGAGTATCTGAAAGTGCTATTAAAGTAAAAGTACATAGAGTTTTGAAAGAGTTGAGAGCATCCTATCTAAAGCTGGATGTGTGAACATGGAAAAAGATAAAATCATAGAGTTGTGGCAGGACAAGCTATCAGGTGAGATAAGCGATGAAAATGAAAAGATACTCACTAAATTACTTTCTAAGAATCATAAATGGACACAAGAGCTCCAGGAAATGGAGCACACCTGGCACCTTTTTGATAAGATTGAGCGGCCGGAGCCTTCCCCTTTAATGGATGCAAAATTTGAAGGAATGCTGGCAGCACATCTGCAAAAGAAAGAATCAAAAACGTCTTTGTTAGATACCATTCGCTTTCACGTCTTACGTGGGTGGCAGGTTGGAATAGCTACCTTTATTGTAGGTTTATTTTTAGGCTGGTGGTTGCTGCCCTTACAGGATCAAAAGCAAGACATTCATCAACTCAGTCATGAGATCCAAAGCATAAAAGAAATGATGATGCTCACCCTGATAGAGCAACCAAAGGCGCAGGAGAGAATACGCGCTGTACATCTAGCAGCAGAACTTCCTCAAGCAGATGAGAAAGTTATCCACGCACTTATCACCACATTAAACTATGATGTAAATGTGAATGTAAGGTTGGCCTCTTTGGAATCATTGCTCAGCTACTCAGAACTAGCTGAAGTTCGTCAAGCGTTAATCAACGCTCTTGAAATGCAGGAGTCAGCATTGATGCAGGTAGCAATTGCTGATGCTTTGGTACAGATCCAGGAAAAATCGTCATTGGAAACCATGAAAAATGTGAAAGAAAATGTGGAAGATGAAATGGTAAGGCAAAAACTGGAGCAAAGCATACAATCTTTACAACAATCATAATTCATAATTAAAAAGTATGAACCATGAAATGAACATCAACTTAGAATCCTCAGCGTACTAACCGAAGGATAGATAAGTTTATGGGAATTCCATTTGGCCATTGGAAATTAAATTTTATACATATGAAATGAGCATAAAAACTCGATGGCAAATTTATACCGACCGCCGGATGAATCTTTATCGCGAATTCTGTTTCTACGATTGAAAACAAACCTATACACATGAAAAATAAATTAAGTATACTACTGATGCTTGCAGTTTTGAAATTAGTTGCCCAAGACTTTAGCGAACAGATAGCGGTGCCTCTAAGCAGCCCAGGAAAGCAGGGAGTGCTAGAGGTAGGCTTGGTAAAAGGAGATATTGTGGTAACTGCCTATGAAGGAGATGAAGTGGTTATTAAAGCGACATCGGGATACTCTACGGATAAAAACGATGATTGTGCAAGTTGTGATGATGACCACGACCGTGATCAAAACCGACCAGTTCCCGACGGCATGAAAAGAATTTCCAGTAATCCGATTGAGTTGAGTGCCTCTGAAAAGAACAACATGGTAGAAATAGAGACTAATTCCTGGTCTACTCGCATCAACTTGGACATTAAAGTACCAAGCAATTTTGACCTGAACGTATCCACCGTGAATGGCAGGGTTGAAACTTCAGGGATCAATGGAGTACATGAAATTTCATCGGTGAATGGACCAATTGAGATGACTAACGTTGGGGGATCCATCCTCTCTAATACCGTAAATGGGGATATAATCGTCACGTTTACAACACTCAATTCCAAGCAACCGATGTCATTCGTTACCTTAAATGGAGACGTAGATATTACATTCCCAAACTCGACAAAGGCAATTGCTAAAATGCGAACGGACCGGGGAGAGATTTTTACAGATTTCGATATGAAAATAGATCGGTCTAAGCCTGAAGTGAAAACAGATGGTGATGAATATAAGGTATCGCTCAATTCTTGGGTTTATGGTACCATAAACGGTGGTGGTCCAGAGTATACATTCAAGAGCATGCAGGGAGATATCATTATTCGCAGAAAATGACGACTTATAGCTTCAATAGATCCATCAAAACTGAAATTAGAATGTAAATATGGAAATACTTGTTTTTGACAACGATTTTTAGCTGGTGTTGCAATGATTATTTGATATTCTTTTTCCTCTGCGCTTCATTTTCTCCTTTGAATGTATCGATGGAAAGAACATCACCTTTATCGTATAGCCTTTTATGCTTCCTCTGCTCAAATCGGAACTTCAAAATTCCAACAGGTATAAACCAAAGTTTAATGACTCATCAAATCCTGAGCTAGAATCTTTGTTTATAGTTTGAAATGACAAAAACAAGTATCATAAGAAATTGCAAACCTTTTTCTCAGGAGTTGCTATCCAAATGGTCTTTTATGACTTTTTTCCAAATCTCATATCCATTTAAATTCATATGCAATTGATCTTCAAGATACAACTCAGGCCTTACTTTTCCTTCTGGTGTAAGCATTGGTGTATATATATCAATGAATGAACCATTGGTAATTTGACGGATTTCCTGCGAAAGCCTTCTATTCAGGCTTTCAATGTTTTTCTTTAAATATAATCTATCGGGACTAGGCTTTACACTGATGATAGAGGTAGGTATGTCACCAAAAACGGTCTCTGTTTTAGTCAATAAATTGTTTACGTTATTCATGATGTCATTCTCCAAAGTACCAGTTCCCAGATCGTTATCTCCTGCATAGATTATGATTCCAGTAGGTTGGATGAATTCGAATACTTCTCCAAAAAAGTGATCACACCATTTGTAGGAAGAACCACCAAATCCAAGATTGAGTGTCTCATAAGGTGCTAAATCTGAGGCCATATTATCCCACAACCTAATGGAAGAGCTGCCATAAAAAGCAATAAGGTTTTCATTTTCAGTGTAAGCTTTTGACTTTTCTCTCAAATAGTTAATCTCTTCCTTCCAAATATTTATTTCTTTAAGTAATGAATTCATTAGTTATTTAATTCCTTAAGTAATCCTTCGGCTTTCATTCGGGCCTTATCAACTTCTGTGCTAAACTCTTCTCTATACTTTTCTACAAAATCTTTTAGCGATTGACTTTCTTTTTTCTTTTCTGAAATTTTGAAAGGCTTCAAAATCCGGCAAAAAAACAAATTTTCAACAATACGTTTATCGAAATTGCAAAATACAATAGGAACGAGATATGGTTCTTTCGTTGCCTTTGTTGCCAGGTTGAAAGGCCCCATTTTAAAAGGCCCCGGAGATTCTTCCGTTATAAAGGAAGTACCTTCCGGGCTAATGATAATATTTCTTCCGGATTGCAAGTGATGCCCTGCTTCTTTATAAAACAACTCTTTTGCCTGATCCTTGGATTCTTCATTTTGAAAGTCAGAGTCTCGCGTGTAAACATTGATGTAGCCCAGATTTTCGTAATAGTCTTGATGACCGTATTCTGAGCTTTTTCCAAATCGGACCGTTCTGATTCCCGGATCATTGTATTGTTTATATAATATCATGGCGCTAATAAAGTGTGAGTCTAATGTTAGTTGAAACTTGTTATTTAGTATATAGTGCGGATGGTTTAACAGATGATTGTAAATAAATATGTTGCCTGAGTCTTTCGGTAAATTTTCTGTGCCCTCAAGGTGAAAAGACACCTGCTCAAATATGCGACAAGTTTTTTCTGCACACTTTTTTCTATTTTGCTCGGCATCCTCAGGCGTGCCTTCAGATACTACTTTATAAACCTCTGCGATACTTTCTAGAAAAAGCATCTCACGTTCCTCTCCTTTATGTAAGTCCAAGCAAATAGAAGATAGGTGCCTTTCTTGCTTAGTGCCATTTTTGTGAAGTCTATGCAAAGTGGAAAATGCTAATGTTTTGGTAGAAGAATCTTTTATTAAGTGTGAGATTTGATGTAATGGCGACGGGAGAGGGATCCTTGGCCGGTTGATGTCGATAAGGTGCTTCACTGAGATCAGGTTGTGGTCATCCAGCAGGTAGATGTATTGGCTTTGCGAAAGCTGAAGCTGGTTTCCGATAAGCCATATGACCATCTTAAAAAAGTCGATTCCAAAATCAATCTCTGAAATAAGAGGCATGAGTCTGTCTGCATCAATGAAGTAGACAGAAGTTTTGTGCTCGGTGCTGGCACGACAAATGTCCGTGTCTCCGAAAGTGGAGGACCAGCCGAAGATATAACCAGGGGTAGAGATAGACCGCAAATTCAGATACCTCTCTCCCTCTTGCCTTCGGATAGACACTTCGCCTTGAATAAGAATAAAGACGCCTGTTGTATAATTGTCTTGCTCGTAGATTAACTCATTAGCTTCATATTCTCTACGTTCCAGAAGCTGTGCAAGGGAGGTGATTTCATGTTCTTTGAACTCTCCAAAAAAAGGAGATCTCCTAAGCAGCACCTTTCGCTCCTCAAGCGTAGACTCTTGCGGAATAAAGTAGTTTTCTAGTTTTACGGCTCGTTGGCGAACTTTCACACTCAGGAGCTTAGTCTGTTTGTAGAAAGAAATCTCAAGCAGATGATGCAGTTTTTGGCAGATATCTATCAATGATGCAGGTTTTAGGTCATCAATAAAATCCTCTTTGCTTACTTTGTAGCATACCGCATTCTCTGATGTAACACGGATATTGGAAATGAATCGCTCCGGAGGATTGAGCGTCTCCCAACCGATGATCATGCCCTTTTGTTTTGTACAAAATAGCTTGATTTCTTCGTCTGTGATCTCATCGGTGAGGTAGTATTCTAACTCGCCACTCACTAAATAATAAATATGCGATATCCTGGAGTGAGTACGGCTAATAACTTCTCCTTTCCGAATAAAAACCTCTTCACTATTGGCGGTGGTAGGGAGTATCTCTCTCAATGAAATGATAGTTTTATTGAATAACTTATAAAAATAGTCAATGAATGATAGTTTTTGTTTAATTGATAGCTACTTCCCAGGGACATCTGCACATTAAATTATGGTAGCCTTAAGGACTTGGATTCAAACATTCAAAAAAAACATTCTTTTAAAAATTCCCCTTTCTCTTTAATATAGGGGAATATTGGCGTTCTTTTTGAATATTGGATTTGATACGTAGATGCCCTGGTTACTTTAATGGTATATAATCTGACAAGAAGTAGTGTCTGATATATGGACCTGAAAAACTCTGAAATCTTTCATAAAGATGGTATAGCACTTAAAGGGTATGATGTGGTAGCATATCATGCAGAGGAGAAAGCTATCAAGGGGAAACAGGATCTGGCCTATTTGTGGAAAGGACTGGAATGGAGGTTCTACGAGACTAAATATCTTGAGCTTTTCAAAACCAATCCTGATAAATACGTTCCCCAATATGGAGGTTATTGTGCATTCGGAGCTTCCCAAGGATACAAAGCCCGCAGTAAGCCGCAATCATTCTATATTGGAGAAGGAAAGCTCTATTTAAATTTTGCTGATTACGTACAGAAACGATGGTTGGAGGACAAGAGCGAGAAGATAAAAGCAGCAGATGGGCTATGGGAGCAAATCAAAACTACTCAGCCAGTCAAGGCACTCAGAATTCCTATTTGGTGGAAATATCAGTTTTTGAAGTTAATAGGAAAAGATTTGTTTGGGTAAGCGTCTTTCGTAGACACAGGTTGCCGTGGTCAGAAGTGAATGACTTTTGCTGTTAGTTATAACCAATTCATTCATTTAACCCGAATTTCAAGACATGGCACTGTTAAGGCGGCTATGTAACATAAAACAGCTAACTAAAAGTACTTTTGTAAGTACCTGATTTTCAAATAGTTGCATTTTAGTTAGATGGAAAAATTCGGGTGTTATTCATTGAGATGAGGTACACGTTGAATATAAGGTAATTGATTTCGAATAAGATGACAAAATCGTTCCCCAAATTTGAGGAACTAAAAATCATTCAGTATGAATATTAAACAGCTGTAAATAAATTACTTGAATCAACCTGCCATTATTTGTGGTGAATAATGCGGGTTAATTGAGATCTGTCTCCGGAAGCAGAATCACTCTTCTAAAGCAGCAACACCGGGTAAAACTTTTCCTTCCATGTATTCCAGCAGCGCCCCACCGCCAGTAGAAACGTAAGATACTTTATCTCCATAGCCGAGATTGTTCACGGCGGATGCTGAGTCTCCACCTCCGATTAATGAAAAGCCTCCGTTTTCCGTTGCCTTGACTACAGCATTGGCAATGGCATCGGTCCCTTTCGCAAAAGTTGGGAACTCAAATACACCCATAGGGCCATTCCACAGAATTGTCTTTGATTCTTCTATTACTTCTGAAAAGAGCTTCACTGTTTCAGGCCCTATGTCTAGTCCTTGCCATCCATCGGGGATCTCATCAGCTTTTACTGTTTGAGTATTGGCATCATTGTTAAAGTCATCAGCAATGACTGTATCTACGGGAAGTATAAGTTTAACTCCTTTTGCTTCAGCTTTTGTTTCTAGCTCCTTGGTGAGTTCGGTTTTATCTGCCTCAAGTAACGAATTTCCAATATTTCCTCCTCTAGCCTTAGAAAAAGTGTAAGACATTCCGCCACCAATGATCAGATGATTTACGGAGTCCAATAATTTTTCAATGATGAGGATCTTATCGGAAATCTTAGCCCCTCCCATAATAGCCGTAAGGGGTTTTTCTCCACTGTTAAGTACTTTTTCGGCATTTTCCAATTCGGCAGACATCACGAAACCACAACATTTATCTTTAAAAAATTTTGCGGCAATAGTAGTTGATGCGTGTGCGCGGTGTGCGGTTCCGAAAGCGTCATTTACGTAGATATCACCGTGAGATGCAAGATCCTTTGCAAAGTCTTCATCTCCTGCTGTTTCTTCTTTATAAAATCGAACATTGTCGAGTAACAACACCTCACCTCCTTTTAAGAGCCCGGAAAACTCCTTAGCAGATGCTCCAATACAATCTCCACCAAATTTCACTTCCATACCTAGCTTTTCATTCAGGTTGGGGATAATGTGGCGAAGCGAAAACTTATCTTCAGGACCTTCTTTTGGCCTACCTAAGTGGGACATTAAAATGCAGCAACCTCCATCATTCAGAATTTTCTTGAGGGTGGGGATTGCAGCTTTAATTCTTGTTTCATCCGTCACATTAAAATCACCATCTAATGGGACATTAAAATCTACCCTAATAAGAGCTTTTCTGCCATTGAAATTGAAATCCTGGATTGTTTTCATTACTTAAATTTTTAGGTCAAATACAAACATAGTCAGGTATTAGCTTTAATAAGTTTATAAAAGATTAAAACGATATTAAGTAACTATTTAGATCCTAATTTTCATCCTGGCGAGGTATCTTTTTTCAATAGGATTTCATCTTTCTTTCGTAGAACAATGGTGTTTAAGAATAGCGATCTCCGATTTCATAGCAAACATTCTGTAGGAATAAAAGCATCGACCATTGATCATTTATTGAACGAGGCATTTATTAAATATGGAAAGTAGGGTTTAGCCCGAAAAATTCAGGGGTTATTCATTGAGATGAGGTAGCGCGTTGAATAGGAGAATCCTTTGAAAAACCCGCCTTTTGGCCCAACTCTTCGTTACTCAAGATTTCAAAAGCCTCATTTACGACCCACTACGTTTTTGAAATTCTGAAAGCCTCGATTTGAACCAAAAATCCAGTTTTGCAAAAGGATTCTCTGAGGTAATTGATTTTGAATGGGAGGACGACATCATTCCTCTAAATTTGAGGAATCAAAAATCATTCAGTATAAATATTCAACTACGGTAAATCAATTACTTGAATCAAACCGCCACTATTTGTGGTAAATGCGGGTTAGCATACATAGTAAGTACATTCTAGATTGGGAAACCTGCTCATTCGTTGTGCGTGCATTATCTTGATGATCCATTTTCTTTGTTTGCCGCTTGGAGCTATTTATTAAGAGCCTAATTCAAAGGATTTATTTAGTTCGCTCAATTGTAAACTGCACAAGGTTTTCCAAAGATTGACGATAATCCGAATCCGGGAGGGTTTTGAGGATTTCTTTTGCTTTATTATGATAGTTTTCCATTACTGAGATGGCATAATCAATCCCTTCAGATTTCTTCACAAACTCAATGACCTCTTGAACGAATTTAGGTTTTCGCTCGGCAAGTTTGACGTATCGCTTAATACGATTTCTTTGGGATTTATCCGTATTATTCAACGCATATATCAATGGTAGGGTGAGTTTTTTTTCCTTGATGTCTATCCCTCTAGGTTTTCCGATCTCAAACGTTCCGTAATCAAAAAGGTCATCTTTAATTTGAAATGCCATCCCTACGGCAAGCCCAAATTCGCCCATTTTAAAAACAGTTTCTTCGTCAGCCCCGGCAGAACATGCTCCAACTTTGCAACAAGATTTAATCAAGCTAGCGGTCTTTTGTCTTATCACTTCATAATAGACATCCTCTGTAATATCAAGTGTTTTGGATTTTGCCATTTGAAGCAACTCACCTTCGCTCATTTCTTTTACCGGTTCTGTTGTGATTTTGAGAAGATCAAAGTCATCATGCTCTATGGACAATAGCATTCCTTTCGCCAGAAGAAAGTCGCCAACCAGCACTGCTATTTTATTTTTCCAGAGTGCATTGATGGAAAAAAAACCTCTTCTTTCATTCGCATTATCCACTATATCATCGTGAACCAATGTAGCAGTATGTAAGAGTTCTATCAGTGAAGCGCCCCGGTAGGTAGATTCAGTAATTCGGCCTGTTGTTCCGGCACTAAGAAAAACAAACAATGGGCGCATTTGCTTACCTTTTCGCCGTACAATATATCCAGTAATTTTATCTAATAGCATCACCTTGCTTTTCATTGACTGGCGGAATTTTTTCTCAAAGGATTCCATTTCCACAGCAACAGGTGCCTGGATATCTTTTAGCTTTAATGACATTACTGGTGCAATTATACGATGATACAACTATCTTTCCGGCAATTTCCTACCCTAGTAAATGACTAAAAAGAAGGTCCAATACACAGAAATTATCCCAAACAAAGAACAATGGCCTGTAATTCGGCTCACCAAGCATAGAAAAGAATTTATTCGATCGGTAACCCGAAAGGTTTATTATGATATCCTTGAAACAAAAAGCCATTCACTAAGGGAAGAAATCGAAATGACGATTCATCGGGAAAAACTTCGGATTAAGTCCAATCCCTGGAAAGTGGATCCACCTAATGAGAGAGTTTATTGGAATGGAATTCAACGAAAACTGGTTGAAATAGACCAAGATGATGCAATAGCTTCTAAAGAAGTGGAAAAAGAAATCCTTGAAGAAATCATTGAGCGCTATGCTTCTGAAATTGCCGGAAATTTTAAACCTTCAGCTTATCGTTTTGCTCAAAAGTTTATCACATTTGGTTTTGCCAGGTTGCTCAATGCAGCTAGAGTGAAAGGGTTGCTAGCGCTCTTCAGTCGCCAGTTGGATCTTGATGATAAGCTCCATGTGGTAGGTGAGACAGAACACCTTCGTAAGCTGGCACAGCTTGGCACCGTAGTCATGGTCCCTACTCATTTTAGCAATCTTGATTCCATCTTGATCGGTTGGGTTATTCAATTTTTAGGTCTACCTCCCTTCATCTATGGAGCAGGGCTCAATCTATTCAACATCAAAATACTCGCCTATTTTATGAATAGTCTCGGCGCATACAAAGTGGATAGAAGAAAGAAAAACCCAATTTATCTTGAAACATTAAAAGCCTATTCGCGCATTGCTATTGAAGAAGGCTGCCACAGTCTTTTCTTCCCGGGAGGCACAAGATCCAGATCCGGAGAGATTGAGACTTCACTAAAACTAGGCTTACTTGGCACAGCCATAGAAGCTCAGCGTGAGCTTTATCAGAAAGCAACAGAAGGTAAAGAGGTTAGAAAAGTTTTTATCGTTCCGGTGGTGATCAATTATCATTTTATATTGGAGGCTCCATCGCTCATCAATGAACATTTGAAACGTAAGGGAAAAGAAAGGTACTATGTAGAAGCAGACGAATTTTCTACCTCATACAAGATCGCTACCTTTTTGTTCAAGTTCTTTTCCAAAGGATCAGATGTTTCTGTAAGTATCGGCAAGGGGATGGATATCCTGGGAAACTATGTAGATGACGAGGGACATAGCTATGATAAAAATGGCATCCGGATTCACACAAAAGATTACTTTCTCAGCGGCAAAGAAATTACCTATATCAAGCAAAGAGAAAACGAATATGTCAGGGTTTTAGCGAGCCGCATTGTAGAAGAATATCATAGATATAACCGGGTTTTTGCGAGCCATTTGGTGGCTTTCACCGCATTTAAAATGCTTGAGAGAAAAAATTCTAAATTGGATTTATATCACATTCTAAGATTACCTGATGAGGATTTGATACTAGACTACAGAGAATTTAAGGCAAACTTTAGAAAGTTAAGGGACAGGTTAATGACACTCAACAAAAAAGGCTTAGTGGATCTTTCTAATCATATGAGAAAAAAAGCAGAGCAGTCCATTTTGGAGGGGTTGAATAACGTAGGGCTGTATCACGATCAAAGACCACTTGTGAGAAAGAAAGATAAGATTATCGTGAACGACACAAAAACACTGTATTATTATCACAATAGAATGAATGGCTATGGTCTTGAAAAGTTCATCTAATGAATTGATTGGAGTAATTGGAGCCGGAAGTTTCGGAACTGCTATCGCTAATATTATCGCGGAAAATAATTCCAATGTTCTGCTTTTTGTTCGAGATCACAAAAAAGCAGAAAAGATTCAGAAAGATCGAATAAGTGCAGGTCAGAAATTATACGATAATATTACAATCACCAACTCCCTTGGAGAAGTAGGTGAGAAGTGTGAAGTTATCTTTCCTATGATCCCTTCAGCCAATTTCAGACAAATGATCACTGAACTGGCACCTTTTTTAAAACCGTATCATGTATTGATACATGGCATTAAAGGGTTTGATTTATACGTGCCGGAAAACGAAAAAGTATCTAATCAAAATCCGCTTACGAGAGAACATGTAAAAACCATTTCAGAAGTTATTCGGCAGGAAACCAGCGTTTTAAGAGTAGGTTGTCTGGCAGGCCCCAATTTGGCGAAAGAAATTGATGAACGCAAACCTGCCGCAACGGTAGTAGCCAGTCACTTTGATGAGGTGATTAAAATTGGTCAGAAACTGCTTAAAAATGACCGTTTCATGACATACGGAAGTAAAGATCTTATTGGTATTGAGCTCTGTGGTATTTTAAAAAACACATTAGCACTAGGTGCAGGTTCTATCTCAGGAATGGGTTTGGGAGAAAATGCGAAAGCGCTATTCATCAGCAGAGGTCTGGTAGAGACAATTTATATAGGAACTGCTTTGGGAGGCAACACACAGGCATTTTTGGGTTTAGCAGGGGTAGGTGATTTAATTGCGACCTGCAATTCTAATTTAAGTAGAAATTTCACGGTAGGTTACCGACTTGCAAAAGGAGAGACATTGGATGAAATTATAGCTTCGATGGAAGAGGTTGCGGAAGGGGTTAAGACCATCAACATCATAAAAGATTTAGCAGCATCTTATCATGTGAAATGCCCTATTACCAACACACTTTTCAAAATTATTCACGGAGAGATGACTATACAGGATGCTCATAGTTATCTAATGAGCTTTCCCTTAAGAGTTGAGATTGATTTTATGGAACGAACTAAAGAAGAACCTTAACTATTCTTCAGAGCGCTAATTCGCTCTTTCAATGGCGGATGCGAATAATGTACAAAAACATATGCTGGGTGTGGTGTCAGATTTGACAGGTGATCCGTTGACATTTTTTTTAATCCTTCAATTAATGGTTCTGCTGCATAGGTTTCTTTTGCATAAGCATCTGCTTCATATTCGTTTTTGCGAGAAATGATATTCCCAACGATTCCTAAAATAGTAGAAATTGGGGAATACAAGATGCCAAATGCCAGTAGATTCAAATGCAGAGCAGAGACTTGCCCACCCATTGCCCAACTTACTTCTGCGTTGTAAGCCATTCTAGAGAAGAGAAAGAACATAACCCCCATTAGACTTACACTAAAGATTGTGCTAAAAATAATATGTTTCTTTTTGTAGTGACCTACTTCGTGAGCAAATACGGCGGTAAGTTCATCCACATTATGCTTTTCAATCAGTGTGTCAAACAATACTACTTTCTTCTTCTTTCCTAGTCCACTAAAGAAGGCATTACCCTTACTGGATCGTTTGGAACCATCCATAACAAAAATATTAGTGAGAGGGAAATGGACCTTTTCACTGTACGCTTGAATGGAATTTTTTAGGTCGTTCTCTTCTAGTGGCTTTAATTTATTGAACAAAGGAAGGATAAGAGTTGTGTAGAATAAATTGGCAAAAAGAGTAAATCCAGTCATTACTAACCAGAAATACCACCAAAAATCTTTTCCGATTGAATTAACCAAAATAATCAATATCGACAGCAAGAGACCACCTATTATGCCGGTTAAGAGGTAGCTTTTTATTTTGTCAAAAATGAAGGTCTTGATTGTCATTTTGTTAAATCCATACTTAGCTTCTATACCAAAATTTCGATACAATGAAAACGGGATACCAATGATGTCTGAAATCACAAAGAGAATTCCGAAGAAGATCAAGGGAGTAAAGAAGTTAAGGGGGGAGAAGCTTCGAATCCATTGATCTAGTAGCCCAAACCAGCCAAAAAAGATCGCCAGGAACAATAAAATAAAACTAAGGCTTGCCGAAAGGGTACTGAATTTTGAAACTTCTGCCTGATATGCTTGAGAAGTAGCATATTTTTCTTCATTGTAGATGCCGTCTAATTCTGAGGGGATTGGTTTTTTAGCGTTTTTCCTGTTAAGGTAGCTAAGGGTACGTTCAAGAATAAAATCAAAAGTAATGATACCTAAAAGGAGATAAGAGATGGTTAATTCAGACATTCAGCAAAAATAAGAAGGTGTACTTTTAAAAGATCAACGGAATGGGGCATCTAAGCCTTCTCACGTCCGCTGCGGGTTTAAGTGGATTTCCAAGGTTGAAAGAGTAGGCAATACTAATCTCGTGCGCCCCACCTGTATCGATTCCAAGCTCTGAAATAGTATAATCAAAACTGTAGCCAAAAGTAGTTCGCTTACTTTGCAGCCCAATCATAAAGATGATCGACTCATTATTAGTTACGCCATCAAGATTTTTTATCGGAATTCCTCTATACCAAACTCCAAATAAGATAGGTTCTAGAGTAAGGTAAGCGCCCAAATCCAGTTGGTCAAACTCAGCTTGAGCTCTGTAGTTGAAGCTTGGTGTAACACTTCTCTCTCCTTGACTTGTTCTTAGGGAACCGGGACTTAGAGGTAATCTATAACCAGCGTGAATTGAAACTCTTCTGGGCAGTGGGGCATCCCCCTCTGCTATGCTTTGATTGGGTTCGGTGATATGGTGCACAGCACCTCCTAACCACAAAGACGAATTGTACAGAATGCCTCCAAAGGAAAGGTCAAAGAATCTTACGTTCAGACCTGAATCAAACACTTCTTGCGTAGGATTTCCTGTGATTCCTGATTGAGATAGTTGATCTCCGAAGATCAGTTTATCAAAATCCAGATCTTGAAAATTGTAAGCGATTTCAATGCCTGGCCGGAAAGTCCATTGATTATTGAGTTGAAATTGATACGCGTATTGTAAGCCAATGGTCGTAGATCTTAGCCCCGCAGAGCCAGCCTTATCGGTGGTGACGATCAATCCTGCACTGCTGTAATAGTCTTCAAAATGGTAATCTATATATCCTGAGAACGTTTCAAAGTTGGCGTCCAGATTTGGCCATTGGTTTCGGTAATTGATCCCCATCCTTCCCTTTTGATTGATTCCAACCAGCCCAGGATTGAGATACATTGGTGCAGCATAGTATTGAGAAAACTGAGGGTCTTGAGCCTGTAAATTGTTTTGAGATAGAAACAAGCCTACCAACACAAGCAAAGAATAAAGCTTTTTGACCATAAAAATTTTTAGAATGAAATCTGTGAGTAAATTATACAATTTATCCAAATCGAAATGAGTTTTGTTCTGTAAGGTTTGTATGCTAACGTAGATCTACCATTGGTATTTTAACCTATTTTTACCTTGTATTGTGTATGATAAAGGACATTTTTATGACTCAAACCTCTTACCTAAAAGGCCTTCGATCCATTCTTACTAGTGTCCTTTTAAGCTTTTTTCTTTTAAACTCTTCAGCTCAAAATATTACTGAAACCAGGTGGTATTTTGGAAATTCTGCAGAAGGTTTATTATTTGATCGAAATGGTAGGGATGTGAATATTCAAACCGATCAGGCAACTCCTTTTGGAAATGGGGGAAGCGTAACAATTACCGATCAATTCACAGGAAATCTGCTGTTTTATTCTGATGGAGTTAATCTATTTGATATCAGCCACAACCCAGTGCCTACTCTGGGAGCGGGCTTATCAGGAAATCCTACCCTTAATGTTCCGGTTGTCGCATGCCCAGTCACAGGGAACCGTGGACAATATTATCTATTTACTAACTCTGATAGTGGAGGAGCTGATGAAATTCAATATTCAGTTGTAGATGCAAACCTTACGGGGAATGGAACAGCTCAGTTTCCATATGGGGATTTGGTGACGGGAATGATCAACCAACCAACCGGTATAAATGATCCATCTGAAGGAATGTTGATAATACCGCTCGGTGACGGGGAAAACTTCTGGCTGATCACTCAAAACCGCAATTCTTATGAGATTCAGGTGACTCCTATCGGTGAGGGTGGCATTGGCACTCCTAATCCTTTCAATTTTGTTGATGGAGGTACCCCGGGATTTGAAGCTTCACATTTCGCATTCAATCCGGATTCATCCAGACTAGCGATGGCTCCGAAAACCGCTAATAGAAATATCTGGTTGCTAGATTTTAATCCTCTAGATGGCTCGCTTGCCTTAGATACTGTGCTGACTGGAACCGGCTTTGATGATGGCGCAAATGAATCAATCTATGATGTAGAGTGGTCTTCGGACGGATCAAAACTCTATTTTTCAAGATTTGGTGGTACAGGTTTAGTTGGCCAGGTTTATCAGCTGGATTTTAATGATTCTATTCAGACCATCATTCCAATCTTACCCAATGATGTTTTCCGAAGTTATGGCTTGAAAAAAGCAATAGATAATCGAATTTATCACCTGTATCAGGAAACAGATGCGTCTTCACCGTTTTCCCTAGGTAGAATAAGTAGGCCTGACAGTATAGCCGATTCGGTGAGTTATCAAACCCTAGTGTTTTCTGAAGATTTCAATTCTACACAGTTTTCTGAGTTTACTCCAGGATATCAATTTCTGTTTGATTCACTAAATTTCTACTGGATTGACAGTTGTGCGACTAATGTCACTAAATTTTTTCCTATCGTAGATCCGGTACCAAACACACTAAGTTGGGACTTTGATTTGGCGGGAACCTCTGATCAGTGGATCTCAACTATTGAATTTCCTATGGAAGGATCCTATATAGTAAGCATGACCGTAGAAGTGGCAGGTGTTGATAGCACCATTACTCAATTTGTGGAAATATTTGCTAATGACCTCATGGTCGATCTTGGCAATGATACTACTATCTGTATCGATGAGGTACTCACATTGGACGCCGGGACAGGTGTTTCCTTTGTTTGGAATACGGGTGAAACTACTCAGACAATAGAAGTAGACACCACGGGAACCTATTGGGTAGAGGTGACCAATGCATTAGGGTGCACTGATTTTGACGATATTGAGGTTTTAGAATACGGTGTTACGGAACAGATCTACAATCAATGGTACTTTGGAGAGCGAGCTGGAATTGATTTCAATAATGGAGCCATTGCCATCTTAGATGGGAACAATCAAGATGCTGAGGAAGGGTGTGCGACCATATCAGACGTGAATGGAGACCTGTTATTCTACACGAATGGAGTGACGGTCTGGAATAGGGAACACGATGTAATGTTAAATGGAGATGATATCGGAGGGGATCTACTATCTGCTCAAAATTCACTTATTATGCCTTTTGGCGGGGATCAAACCATGTTTTATATCTTCACCACAGAACAGGTATACGGTGATGATGAATACGCATTAAAATACGCCATCGTAGACATGAAAGAGGATTCTTCATTTGGAAAGGTTATCATCAAGAACGTGAAGATAATGGAAAATAGCACTGAGCGAATTACCGGTTCTGGCTTCACAGGGAATGACTTGATCGTTGCTCACGAATTTGGAAATAACACCTTTCGTACCTTCACCACGAGCGATGAAGGATTGAGTGGAGCGGTCTTTTCACCCTCCGGAGCAGTGCATGAGTTTATGGACGAGCTTAATGCAACGAGTTACATGAAAATATCACCTACTTTTAATCAAATTGCTGTATTGATTACTGGAACAAACCAAGTGGAAATTCTGGATTTTGATCAGGGAGAAGTATCCAATCCACGGCTCATAGATACCGGTGAAAATGGCCTCTATGGACTGGAGTTTTCACCTTCTGGAAATCGGTTGTACGTAACAACTTCGTCAAAG